>DASYLQ010000303.1:0-3279 GCA_036009485.1 Janthinobacterium sp. | reverse complement strand
GCCGATGATAGTGCTGCAACCAGTGTGAAAGTAGGTCATCGTCAGGCTTGTCATAGTGAAAAACCCCGCCGGTCGCCGGCGGGGTTTTTTTACGTCGGATGGTTTTTGCCGGCGCGTTGGCTTGAATCGGGAAATTGCGTCACAATTGACCGCGAATGTTATCGTTTCATAAAAACGGGGAAAACATGAACGAGCATGTGGCGAGAAACGTGGTTCTGGTGCGCGCCATCGAAAGCATCGACCAGAAGCGCGAAATCCTCAGCGAGGACGACCGCCTGTACGCCAGCCGCAGCGCAAAGGAATTGGCGCAATGGCAGGCCGCCGACAGCAAGTCGGCGGTAACGGCCGAACACTTCCTGCAGCAGCGCTCCGAACAAATCCTCAAGCGTATCGGCGAACGGATCCCGTCCTTCGCCTCCTTTGCCAAACGCCGCAACGGCATGCAGCTGCTCGCCGCCGGTTTGCCGCTCCTGGCCCTGATCCTCGGCGCCGGCGCCGACCGCATCGGCGATCCGCACCGCGTCGACCTGTTGTCCGCGCCCCTGCTATTGATTATCGCCTGGAACCTGCTGGTCTACGCCGGTCTGTTGATCTGGCTAGTTATTCCCGCAGCCAAATCGGGCAAGCGCCGCACCCCCCTGATTCGCCGGCTCTCTGTCGGCAAGCCGGCCTTGCCAAGGAAGCTGCCGCACGTTTTGTCGGCGGCCCTGTTCAGCTTCATGGCGGAGTGGGCGCAGCTGAGCGCCAGGCTGACGGCGGCAAGGCTGGCCCGCACGATCCACCTGAGCGCCGCCCTGTTTGCGGCCGGCGCCATGCTGTCCTTGTATGCGCGTGGATTCCTGGCGCAGTATGTGGCTGGATGGGAGAGCACCTTCCTCGACGCGGCCCAGGTCCATGCGATCCTGTCGGTATTGTTCGCGCCCGCCGTTGCGCTCTTTCCGCTGCAGGGATTTTCCATCGCCGACATCGAAGCGCTGCGCTTCACGCAGACGCCATCGCCATTGGGCGGCGCGCGCTGGGTGCACCTGTACGCGGCCACCCTGTTCCTGTTGGTCGTCGTGCCGCGCCTGGTGTTGGCGGCCGCAGCCCACTGGCGGGCTGCGCGTCTGGCCGGGCATTTTCCGCTCGACCTGGAGCAGCCTTATTTTCGCAAGCTGAATGAGAAGCTCGGCGGCGGCGGCGCGCCCGCTATCTTGCGCGTGCTGCCCTATAGTTTTACCCTCGATGAAGCGCGCGACAAAGGCTTGAGCGCATTCGCCGTCCAGCTTCTGGGCGAGCAGGCGCGGGTGATGTTGCGTCCTTCGCTAGCCTATGGCGAAGAGGCCGCGGACGCCCTGCGCGACATGCGGCTCGACGATGCCGGCGCCACGCAGACCGTCGTGTTGTTCAACCTGACCGCGACGCCGGAAAAGGAAAATCACGGCGCCTTCCTGGAGCAACTGGCGCGTTTGCCCGGGCGCGGCATCAGCGTATTAATCGACGAATCGGCGTATCTGGAAAGGTTGGGCAAGGAGCGTATCAGCGAGCGCATCGCGCTGTGGACCGAGTTTTGCCGCTTCCACCAGGTCCCGGTCACGATCGTCAACCTGCTCGATCCGCTCGCCCGCCAGCTGGAAACCGCGGCGCCATGAGCGATACGCCTCTGCAGTTCCAGCTTGCGCTGATTTCCCATACCAATGCCGGCAAGACGACGCTGGCCCGCACTCTGGTCGGCGTCGACGTCGGCGAGGTGCGCGACGCCGCCCACGTGACGATTTTCGCCGAATCGCACACGCTGCTGGCCACGCCGCAAGGCGATACCCTGCAGTTGTGGGACACGCCCGGTTTCGGCGATTCGGTGCGGCTGCTGAAGCGCCTGGCGATGTCCGGCAATCCGATCGGCTGGTTCCTGCGCGAAGTGCTGGACCGCTACCGTGACCGTTCGTTCTGGCTCAGCCAGCAGGCTTTGCGCACGGCCCGCGACGCCGCCGACGTCGTGCTTTACCTGGTCAACTCGGCCGAGCATCCGCGCGACGCCGCTTATCTCCAGGCTGAAATGCAGATCCTCGAATGGCTGGGCAAGCCGGTGGTGGTTTTGCTGAACCAGATGGGGCGGCCGCGCCCGGCGCCGGAAGAACAGGCCGAGCAGGCGCGCTGGAAAAACCATTTGCAGCAATATCCGATTGTCCGCGCAGTTCTGGCGCTCGATGCGTTTGCCCGCTGCTGGGTGCACGAACGGATATTTTACGAAACGGTCGGCGGACTGCTCGGCGAAGAGAAACGGATTGCCTACGCCCGCCTGCTGGCTTGCTGGGACGAGAGCAATGCGGTCCGTTTTCATCAGGCGATGCGCCTGATCGCGCAACAGCTGGCTGCGGCGGCGCATGACAGCCAGGCTGTCGAGGGCGAAGACAAAACGCTTCTCAAGTCCGCCATGAAAGCGGTCGGCTTGGGCAAGGACGGCGAACGCAAACGCCAGGAAAAAGCCATGAGCGCGCTCGTCGCGCGACTGAATGCGGGCATCGTCCAAACCACGGCCGGCTTGCTCGCCTTGCACAAGCTCGATACCAGCGAAGCGCTGAAGATCAATGCCCGCGTGCGCGAAAACTTCGTCGTGCGCGCGCCGATCGACCAGGCCCAGGCGGGGTTGCTCGGCGCGCTGCTGTCAGGCGCGGCGACGGGATTGTCGGCTGACCTGATGGCGGGCGGCCTGACCCTGGGCGCGGGCGCGCTGCTCGGCGGCGTGGTCGGCGCGCTGACTTTCGCCGGCGCGGCCTGGGGTTTCAATGCGCAGACGGAGCGCAAGCAGCCGAGCATGCAATTCTCCACCGAGTTCCTGCGCACCTTGCTGGTCGCCAGCGTCTTGCGTTATCTGGCGGTGGCGCATTTCGGCCGCGGCCGCGGCAACTTCGTCGAGGGCGAAGCGCCGTCGTTCTGGCAGGAGGAAGTGGAGCAGGCTGTCTCCCTGCACGAAGACGAGCTGCGCGGCTTGTGGCCGTCCCTGCGCGAGGCGGGGGATGCGGCTACAGTCTTAAGGCAGGGTGAACAAGTCGTCGCCCGCATCGTATCGCACACCCTGGGCCGGCTTTATCCGGATAGCGCCATCACTTTTCTTGAAGGGCAAGCATGAGCAAATATCACAGGATCGCCGTCATCGCCGGCGACGGCATCGGCAATGAAGTCATGCCGGAAGGCTTGCGCGTGGTCCAGGCGGCGGCGGGAAAATTCAATATCGACCTGCAGTTTACCACGATGGAGTGGGCCAACTGCGACTACTACCTGCAGCACGGCCAGATGATG
>DASYLQ010000302.1:0-3359 GCA_036009485.1 Janthinobacterium sp. | reverse complement strand
ATTACGAATAGCCATCGCCCGATTCTGCTGCTGCGCCCAGCCGCCGCGGCGCACATGGTGCCGGCCGTCGCCTTCATCGTACCCATTGCGCTCCTCGTGCTGATCCAGCCGCCGCCCGCCGGCGCCGCCGACTGGACGTTCACGCCGACGCTGCGCTTGCGCGAAGCTTATTCGGACAATGTCTTCCTGGCGCCGGCGCCGCTGGCGCAGGGCGACTTCATCAACGAGATTTCGCCCGGCATCGCCGTCACCGCCGACGGGCCGCGGCTGCAACTGAACGCGGCGTACACGCTGCAAGCGCTGATCTACGCGCGCCAACCGGACCGCAGCTATCATCAATTGGCGGCTTCGGGCCAGGCCGTATTGCTGGAAGACTGGCTGTTTGCCGACGCCAGCGCCTACATCAGCCGGCAAAATATCTCGGCTTTCGGCCCGCAGGCGGTCGATGCGGCGCAGCGCAGCGACAATCAGAGCAGCGTCGGCAGCGACAGCATCAGTCCCTATCTGCTGCATCGTTTCAAGGGATGGGCGACGGTGGAACTGCGCTACCGCCGCGATGCCGTCCGCAGCGATGGCGACTTACTGTCCGTCAAGACGGATGAGACCCTGCTCAAATTCAGCGGTGACAATCCGGCGCGCAACTGGAACTGGAACGCCAGCTACGACAGTCGCGTCATCGACGACAGCGCGCTGACGCCGGTGCGCATGCGGACGGCCTCGCTGTCGCTGAATTACTCGCTTTCCAGCAAACTCGGCCTGTTCACCAGCATCGGCGATGAAAAGAGCGACTACGCCGCCAGCACGCCGGAACAGCCGCAGGGACGCTTTTGGTCGGTCGGCATGGGCTGGCATCCATCCAGCCGCAGCAGCATCGTCGTCAGCGGCGGCAAACGCTTTTTCGGCAACACCTATTCCCTGGCCGCCAGCCACCTGAGTCGCCACACCACCTGGTCGCTCAACTATGGCGAAGACATCACTACCACACAGGCCCAGTTGACGAAGCTGTCGCGCGGCGAGACCGCCGGTTTTCTCGACCAGTTATGGAGCGCCAGCATTCCGGACCCGGCCGCGCGCCAGCAGCAGGTGGCCAGCTTCCTGTTGCTGGCGCAATTGCTGGGGCCGGATGCCGGCACCGTCAATTATTTCAGCCACCAGTTTTTCCTGCAAAAACAAGCCAGCCTGGCGATGGCCTGGGCCGGCGCCAAAAGCGCGCTGTCGCTGAGCGTCTCCTCGACCCAGCGCACGGCGCAGACCAATAGCGGCATCGACAATATTTTGCTGGGTCCTGGCCAACTGGCGCTGCAGGACAAGACCCGGCAAAACGGCGCGAATGCCGGCTGGACGACGCGCCTGTCCAGCCGCAGCAGCCTGAACCTGGGCGCCGCCTATTC
Source organism: Janthinobacterium sp. (assembly GCA_036009485.1). Lineage (GTDB taxonomy): Bacteria > Pseudomonadota > Gammaproteobacteria > Burkholderiales > Burkholderiaceae_D > Janthinobacterium. The sequence continues at coordinate 1,968 of DASYLQ010000302.1, read as the reverse complement.
CGCCATCACTTCGCTGAGCACCGGACGCGAAGACCGCAACCTGGCCTTCAGCGCCGGCTTGAGCCGGACGCTGCGGCCCAAACTCAGCGGCGCCATCGACCTGCGCCACGTGCGCCACAGCAGCACCGACGCTAACGGCGCCTATCGGGAAAACGCCGTCGCCGCCACGCTTAATCTGCAATTCTGAAAGATGCCCATGCCCGCGCCGCCGTTTCATCCGTCCCACGTCGTCTGCGTCGTCGCCGCGCGCCCGAACCTGATGAAGATGGCGCCCATCCTGGCGGCGCTGCGGCGCCTGGCTCCGGCGCCCAGGCTGACCCTGGTGCATACCGGCCAGCACTATGACGCCGCCATGGACGGCCAGTTTTTCGACGCCCTCGGCATGGCGCCGCCCGAGCACAATCTCGGCGTCGGCTCGGCCAGCCATGCGCTGCAGACCGCCGAGGTGATGCGCCGCTTCGAACCGGTGCTGGACGCCGATCCACCCGACGCCGTGCTGGTCGTCGGCGACGTCAATTCCACGCTGGCCTGCGCCTTGGTCGCCGCCAAGAAAGGCATCGGCCTGATCCATGTCGAAGCCGGCCTGCGCAGTTTCGACCGCGGCATGCCGGAAGAAATCAACCGCATCCTGACGGACCAGCTTTCGGACCTGCTGTTCACCAGCGAAGCGGGCGCGCGCGACAACCTGCTGCGCGAAGGCATTGGCGACACGCGCATCCACTTTGCCGGCAATGTCATGATCGATACCCTGCATCTGCAACTGCCCCGGGCGCGGCCGCTGGCGGCCATTTTGGCCGCGGCACGGCGGCCATCCTTCGCTTGCCTCGTTGCCGGAGCGCGCGGCCATGCGCTGCTGACCTTGCACAGGCCATCGAATGTCGACGACCGCACCCGCCTGGCCTCGCTGCTCGATAGCGCCGCCGCCATCAGTCTGCGGATTCCGCTGATCTTTCCCCTGCATCCGCGCACCCGCTCCCGGCTGGAGTCCTTCGGCTTGCTGGACAGGCTGGACAGTCCGCGCATCCTCGTCTTGCCGCCCATGGGTTACCTGGAAATGCTGGGCCTGATGAAGGATGCGGCCCTGGTGTTGACCGATTCCGGCGGCATCCAGGAAGAAAGCACGGCGCTCGGTCTGCCCTGCCTTACCTTGCGCGACAATACCGAGCGCCCCATCACGGTCAGCGAAGGCAGTAATACCCTGGCCGGACACGATCCGCAGCGCATCCTGGCGCTGGCCGGGGCGATCCTGGATGGCGGCGGCAAGCGCGGCCGCCTGCCGCCATTCTGGGATGGCCATGCGGCCGGGCGCATTGCTCCCGTGGTCGGAGCCTGGCTGCGGCAGCGGCAGGCCGGACCGGAAGGCCAAGGCGGGCAAGAAGGGCCGGAGCTCCGGCCCGCGCGGATCGAGGAGTCAAAGCATGCCTGAGAGCATACGCAACGCCTTGACGGTCGACGTCGAAGACTATTTCCAGGTCTCCGCCTTCGCCGCCCATATCCGCCGCGAAGACTGGCCCGCCATCCATTGCCGGGTCGAAGCCAATGTCGAGCGCATCCTGATCTTGCTGGAGGCGGCCGGCAGCCACGCCACCTTTTTCACGCTCGGCTGGATCGCCCAGCGCTACCCATTCATGTTGCGGCGTATCGTCGCCGCCGGGCATGAATTGGCCAGCCACGGCTACGCCCACCGGCGCGCCTCGGAACAAATGCCCGAGGCCTTCGCCGAGGACGTGCGCCGCAGTAAACAAGTGCTCGAACAATTGGGCGGCTGCGCGGTGCTCGGCTACCGCGCCCCCAGCTTTTCCATCGGCCAGGCCAATCTGTGGGCCCTGGACAGCTTGCTGACGGCCGGCTACCGCTACAGTTCCAGCATCTATCCGATCCACCACGACCACTACGGCATGCCCGACGGACCGCGTTTCGCCTGCCGTCCGAATGGCGAGCAGGGCTTGCTTGAATTGCCGATCAGTA
>DASYLQ010000301.1:0-5687 GCA_036009485.1 Janthinobacterium sp. | reverse complement strand
GCGTCGAAGTTGTCCAGGCTATCGGCCGGCGCCGCCGCCGGACAAGGTGGTCATCGGCGGGCGCTTCGGGGGACTGCCCGCAGCTTCATTGCTACTGATTGCAGGCTGCTTCGCTATCCCAGCGCCCGGAACAAATCCGCGAATGGCACAGCATGCCTTCGATCAGGCCCAGTTGCTTGCAGCGCTGCAGCAGCGATTCCGTGGTCTCGCTTTCCTTGCTTTGGACTACATCGCGGTTCGCCGCAGAGCGTCCTTCCGGCGCGGCGGGCAGGGTCTGGTTGTTGGCGTGGGCGACCAGGGCGGTGAGCAGCGCGACGTCGCTGTCGGCCGCGCTGGCGGTCGTGCCTGACGGGGCCGGCGTCTGCTTTGCCCGCGCCGGCGCCGGTTCATTTTTGGCGCTGGCCGCCGGCCGGCTTGCAGCCGCCGCGATGGCAGGCGCCCGCGCCGGCGGCAGGGACAAGGCGCCCGATCCATGCGCCAGGCTGCTTCTCGGCGGCGCCAAGGTGGCGTCCGGCGCCTGCGGCATTGCCGCCGGGGACGTGGCGAGAGGCGCGGCCGGCATGCTTTCATTGACGATAGCGGCGGCCGCTTTTTGCCCCGCAACGTCGGCCGGCGCCCCTACTGCCGGCATAGGCGCATCGGGCGCAATGGCGGGCAAGGCGCGCCGGCTTTCCATACGCGCCAGGGCGCTGGCCGGCAAGCCATTCGCGCCGGCCCCGGGTGCGGTGGCGTTTTGCCAGGAAATCCAGCCCAGCGCCCCCGTCAGCAGCAAAAGGATCGCGGCCGACATCGCCGTCCTGCCGAGCCGGTAGGGGGCCGGCGCCGCTGCGGCCATGCGCCCATCGTCATGCTCCAGATTGGCCAGGATGCGGCTGCTGTCCGGCAGCGCCGCGCTGGTTTTTCCCAGCAGATCAGGACTGGCGCCGCGCGGCGGTTTGTGATTTGACGGTTGCAAAATATTACCCCCAAGCTTGATTTAACCTTTAGCAAAATTTTTCCGACGGCATAGCATTAGGCGCTTCCAAACGGCGTCCCCGCGCCCGCTATCTACCGGAGCCTCTCATGTTGACCTTGTTGATCCCCTTGATGCTGATGGTTTTCCTGCTGGCCTGTTGCGCCGGCTGGCTGTTGCTGTTCCCGAGCTGGCGCGAGCTGGCGCTGCGATCGATGGCCAATCTCGGCCTGCGCTTGAACCGCCGCCTGCAACGCTTGAACCACGGCGGCGCCGAACGGGCCTCTTCCCTGAACCATGCGGCGCACTCGGGCCTGGCGCGCGGCTGGCGCTGCTTGACTTACCACCGCTGGCTGTCGCTGTTTGCCGTATTGCTGATCTGCCTGCCGCCCGCGCTGGCCTGGCTGGCCAGCGGCCGGAGCATGCTGGGCGCCTATGACGGCGACAGCCGCGTAGCGAATGCGCAGGTCAGCGCTCTGCTCAAGGGCGAACAACTGGTGCCGCCGCCGGCGCCGCCGCCGCTCGCCTTCACCACGCTGGAAGTGCTGCGGGTGCGGCCGCTGCTGGATGGCGCCAGCCGTAACTGGCAATTGCTCGACCATGATTTCGCTCAGCGCCTTTTGTTGGTGTTCAAGGTCATGAAGGAAGTCCACGGCATCGATATGGTTTTGCTGGAGGGCTACCGCAGTCCGGATCGGCAAAACCTGCTTGCCGCCGCCGGTCCGAACGTGAGCAACGCCAGGGCTTTTCAAAGTTATCATCAGTTCGGCCTGGCTGCGGATTGCGCCTTTTTTCGTGACGGAAAACTGCTCATTTCAGAAAAAGATCCCTGGGCCATGCAAGCCTATCGCCTGTACGGCGAAGCGGCGGAAGCGGCCGGCCTGACTTGGGGCGGACGCTGGACCATGATGGATTTCGGCCATGCCGAGTTGCGCCTGCCCGGCACCATCCGCAAATAAACCTGAGAACCTCGAAAAACCTACTGCGCAGCCCGCTCTCGCGTCTGCGTTGCTCAGCGGCTCGGCGCCCCCATACCTGCGTACGGCTCCGCTACTCAACACGCGAAGTTAATATCGCGGGCTTGCTCACTACGGTTTTTCGAGGTTTCCACCTGTCTCATCCCTGGCGATCTTTCCCAGCGGGAATCCGAGCACATTCTAGCCGTCGCATGGGCCGCGTCTGTGGCGATCAATGCTTGGATTGATAGCCATCAATAACGACCGCCTGTGGGGTTGCTCCAGCCCTTGTTAAATCTTCCTTGGTGCAATTGTTGTGACACCTCAAGAAAGCCTCGCTTTATTGCTGTCAACATTTCGAGGTTCCGTTTGTTTGATCCCAACTTTCCCCTCATCCCCATGATGCGACGACTCTGGCAATTCCTGACCAAAAACCCCACCGCCACCGTCATCGGCTTCGTGGCGCTGGCGGCTTTCCTCTACCTGGCCACCGAAGTGCTGGAAATCGCGACCTTCTGGGCGCTGGCCGGGCTGGCCCTGGCCGGTGCCGTCTGGCTGCTGCTCTGGTGGCTGCGCCGGCGCCGTGCCAGGCGCGAATCGGAAAGGCTGGGACTGGCCATCGGCGACCAGGGCGCGGCGGCGCGGGCCAGACCGGGCGGGCAGCATCGCGAGGAATTAAATACCATCCGCGACAATATGCTGAAGGCGATCAACACCATCAAGAGTTCCAAACTGGGCCTGGTGGCGGGCGCGGCGGCGCTGTACGAATTACCGTGGTATATGATCATCGGCAACCCCGCCGCCGGCAAAAGCAGCGCCATCACCAACTCCGGCCTGCAATTTCCTTTTGCCGACAGCAAGATCGTGCAAGGCATAGGCGGCACCCGCAATTGCGACTGGTTCTTTACCACCGACGGCATCCTGCTCGACACCGCCGGCCGCTATTCGGTGGCCGAGGAGGACCGCGGCGAATGGTTCGGCTTCCTAGACCTGTTGAAAAAATACCGCCGCCAGGCGCCCATCAACGGCATCATCATCGCCGTCAGCATCGCCGAATTGCGCGGCGAGGAACCGGACCGGGGCATGCAACTGGCGCGCAGCCTGCGCAAGCGCGTGCAAGACCTGATCGAGCGGCTGGAAGTGTTCGCGCCGCTGTACGTGGTGTTCACCAAGGCCGACCTGATCGCCGGTTTCAGCGAATTTTTCGCCGAGGCGCAGGGGGCCGAAAGGGACCGCGTCTGGGGCGTGACGATGCCCTACAAGCGCAAGCCCGGCAGCCAGGAATTGCTGGCCTTTTTCGACCAGGGTTTCGACGAGCTGCAAGAGGGCTTGCGCGAAATGAGCCTGGCGAATATGGCGCACCGGCGCCGCGACAGGATGCCGCCGGGCGTGTTCACCTTTCCGCTGGAATTCGCCGCCATCAAGACGCCGCTACGGGTCTTCATCTCCACGCTGTTCGAGGAAAATCCCTTCCAGTTCCAGCCGGTGTTCCGCGGCTTTTATTTCACCAGCGCGCTGCAGGAGGGCGAGCCGGCGAGCGCTACCTCGCAGCGCATCGCCCAGCGGTTTGCGCTGGCTTTCCAGGCGCCGCAGGCGGACCGCAACGGCCGCCAGTATGGCTACTTCCTGCTCGACCTGTTCCGCAAGGTGATCTTCGCCGACAAGGACCTGGTGGCGCAGTACGCCAGCCGCAACAAGACGCGCCTGAAGTACGCGGTATTTTTCGGCGCCACGATCCTGCTCGGCGCCTGCCTGGGCGGCTGGAGCTGGTCATATATGGGCAACCGCCAACTGGTGGCCAATGTGCAGCAGGATCTCGACAAGGTGGTCAAGCTGCAGGACAAGCGCCTCGACTTGCAATCGCGCCTGGAAGCGCTGGAAATCCTGCAGGACCGCATCGAGCAGCTGGAAAAATACCGCAGCGAGCGGCCCTGGTCCCTGCGCATGGGGCTGTACCAGGGCGAGCTCCTGGAGCGCAAGCTGCGCGAAGAGTATTTTTCCGGCGCCAGGGAAGTCATGCTGAAACCGGTGACCGCCAGCCTGGAGGGACTGCTGGCCGATATGAACGCCAACGCGGCGCAGCTGCAAGCGGCGCCGCGCGCGTCCGCGCCTGCCGCGGCGGCGGCCGCGCGCCAGTACCAGGAAGCCTCGCCGACGAATGTGGAAGACGCCTATAACGCGCTGAAGACATACCTGATGCTGGCGGATAAGGCGCATGCCGAGCCGAGCCACCTGAACGACCAGATGACGCGCTTCTGGCGCGGCTGGCTCGAGAGCAACCGCGGCGCCATGCCGCGCGAGCAAATGATACGCAGCGCCGAGCGGCTGATGACGTTTTACCTGGGCCAGGTCGACGATCCGTCCTGGCCGCGCATCGAGCAAAAGCTGGCGCTGGTCGACCAGGCGCGCGACAACCTGCGCCGCGTGGTGCGCGGCATGCCGGCGCGCGATCGGGTGTACGCCGACATCAAGGCGCGCGCCGCCACCCGCTTCCCGTCGGTGACGGTGGCGCGCATCGTCGGCGAGCAAGACCAGGCGCTGGTGGTCGGCAGCTACGCCATCGCGGGCACCTTCACGCGCCAGGCCTGGGAAAAGTTCGTCGAGGGCGCCTTCCGCGACGCCGCCAACCGCGAACTGCAAAGCGCCGACTGGGTGCTGAAAAGCGCGTCGACGGACGACCTGACGCTGGAAGGCAGCCCGGAACAGATCCAGAAAGGCTTGGTCGACCTGTACAAGGCCGACTACAGCAGGGAGTGGCAGAAATTCGTCCAGGGCGTCAGCATCGCCGACTTGAACGGCTTCGACGGCGCGGTGGTGGCGATGAACCGCCTGGGCGACCCGCAATCGTCGCCGATCGCCAGGCTGCTGACCACGATTTACCAGGAAACCTCATGGGACAATCCGGCCCAGGCGAATGCCGGCATCGACAAGGCGGAGCGCGGCTTCATCAACTGGCTGAAGGATACCGTGATGCGGCGCACGCCCTCGGCGGTGAACACCGGCGTGAACGCCGGCGTGAATGCCGGCCTGGCGCTGGACGGGCCCGGGCCGGAGCGGTCGATGGGACCGATCGGGCGCGAGTTCGCCGGCGTCGCCAGGCTGGTGGCCAGCAAGGACAAGGACGCCTCGCTGATGCGCGCCTACATGGAGACGCTGTCGAAGCTGCGCAGCCGCCTGAACCAGTTGAAGAACCAGGGCGACCCGGGGCCGGGCGCCAGGCAATTCATGCAGCAGACGCTGGAAGGCAGCGGTTCCGAGCTGGCCGACGCGCTCAAATATGTCGACGAGCAGATGCTGACCGGGATGACGGATGCGCAAAAGCAGGCGATCCGGCCCATCCTGGTGCGGCCGCTGATGCAGACCTTTGCCGTCATCGTCGCGCCGAGCGAGGGGGAGCTCAACAAGACCTGGCTGGCGCAGGTGTACGAGCCTTTCCAGAAATCGCTGGCCGGCAAATATCCATTTGCGCCTGGCGCCAGGATCGAGGCCAGCAACGCCGAGATCGGCGAATTCTTTGGCCCGGACGGATTGGTCGCCAAATTCGTCACCAGTGCCATGGGGCCGCTGGTGGTGCGCCGCGGCGACGTGCTGGCGGCGCGCACCTGGGCCGACATGGGCATCACCCTGTCGCCGCAGGCGGTGGCGCGCTTCCCCGGCTGGATCGCCCCGCTCGGCGCCGGCGGCGTGGTGGCCTCGTCCGCCGCCGCGCAGACGGTGTTCCAGATCCAGCCGGCGCCGGCGCCCGGCACGCTGGAATACACGGTTGAAATCGACGGCCA
>DASYLQ010000300.1:0-1802 GCA_036009485.1 Janthinobacterium sp. | reverse complement strand
AGACCTATGCGCTCGCCAGGCTGCAACCGTCCATCGTCTACCTCGGCAATTCACGCACGGAACTGGGCTTGCCGACGCGCATGCCGATGTTCGCCGGGCGCACCGTCTTCAATGGCGCGCTGTCCGGCGGCTCGGTCGGCGACGCCATCGTCATGGCCGATCACGCGGCGCGCATGGGACGCTTGCAGACCGTGGTCTGGGGCATAGACGCGCCCTCGTTTTCCATGGCCGCCGGCGCCGCCGAACTGGAACCCGGCCTGACCGCCGCCGGCCCCTTGTTTTTTATCCGGCGCACCTTGCTCGACCTGAAGCGCGGCTTGACGGTCGACATGACGCGCGATTCCCTGCTTTTGCTGGCCGGCAGGTTTGGCGCGGTCTGCCGTTCCAGCCTGGCGTTTAACGGCCAGCGCGACGAAGCCTGCCTCAAGGAGCGCTTCGCCGGCCGCAACGGCACCGGCGACGCGATGTCGCCGCGGTTGGCGGAATTCATCCGAGGCGAAGGCCCGACCCCCGCCGCGCTGACGGCCTTGGAAACCAGCCTGGCCAGCCTGTGCAAGAACCGCACGCGGGTGCGCCTGTACATCAATCCTACCCATGCGCTGACCCTGGATGCCTTGTACTGGAGTGGAAAATGGACGGCCATGGAAGATTGGCAGCGCAGCCTGGTGGCGCTGGGTGAACGGCGGCGCCGCGCCGGCTGCGACTTGCGGCTGGTCGATTTCTCCGGCTATAACAGCATTACCAGCGAAGCCGTGCCGCAAGTCAGCCGGCGCAAGGAAATGCAGCATTACTGGGAAGCCTCGCATTACCGCGTAGATGTCGGGGGCATGATTTTGGCGCGCCTGTTCGGCGGCGCCGGCCAGATCGTCCCGGACGATTTCGGCGTCGAACTCGATGGCGCAAGCCTGGCGGCGCACTTGGCCGCCATGCGCGCCGCGCGCGAGCGCTACCACCTGGAGCACCCGCAGGAAACCGCCTTCGTCAGGGCGATCGCGGCGTCCGTTGCCGCTTCCCGGCCTTCCTTGCCGTCCTCCCTTGCGGCAGCGCCGCCCCCGTTTGCGGCAGCGCCTCCCCCCCTTGCTGCAGCGCCGCTGTCCGCTTCGGCGCAACCCTGAGCGTTTGCGCCGCGCCGGCCTGGGCCGACGGGCCGTGCCGCGTCAGCACCGCGCAGCCTTTTTCGCAAGGCCGGCTGGTTTGATGAAACATCGGGAATTCAGCCTTCCAGCGCGCCAGTATCGCTTGTTCTCCCAGCCGCGCCGCATCGTCCAGGAATACCGCGGCGCCGATGCGCAAGCGCGGGAACAGCAAGGGTCCGGCCGGGTAGCGGGCCAGCGCCCGGACCGCCTGGGGAGGCCCGTCGATGACCAGCATATCGATTTCCATCGCCGTGTCCATCTGGTTTCCCAGCGCTTGCGCCAGGCCGTCGATCGCATACCAGGGCCAGGTATCGCCGCCTAGCGCATGCTGCTGTAAAGGCGCATCCAGCACGACGGCCCAGGCCCCAAGGCCATGCCGGCGCAACTGACGCCGGGTCTGTTCGGCATATGCGGCGTCGTGCTCCAGGCTGAATACCTTGCCGCCGCCGTTGAGTTGCAGGCAGCGCGCCAGCACCAGGGTCGAGACGCCGCTGCTGCACTCGAGCACCGTCAGCGGCCCGGCCGCGCGCGCGTGGGAAACCAGTTCCATCAAAAAATCCGGCGAGGCGGCCCAGCCGCGCGTGGCCGGCAAATTTCATTCCAGCCCCAGTTCGATATACAGGCCCTGCAGCGCCTCGATCTGGCGGAACAGCGTGGCCGGTTCTT
>DASYLQ010000299.1:0-2804 GCA_036009485.1 Janthinobacterium sp. | reverse complement strand
GAAATTAGCTGCAAACCTGACCATGCTGTTCAACGAGGTCGGCTTCATGGAACGCTTCGGGGCGGCGGCGCACGCCGGCTTCCGCGGCGTCGAGTTCCTCTTCCCGTACGCCTACGGCGCCGACCAGATCGGCGACCAGCTCAAGCACCACGAACTGGAGCTGGTACTGCACAACCTGCCGGCCGGGAACTGGGAAGCCGGCGAACGCGGCATCGCCTGCCATCCGAACCGCGTCAGCGAGTTCCAGGAAGGCGTCGGCGAAGCCATCACCTACGCCAAGGCGCTCGGCGTCAAGCAGTTGAACTGCCTGGTCGGCGTCCAGCAAAAGGACGTCAGCGCCGACGCCGCCCGCGCCAGCGTGGTGGCCAACCTGAAGTTCGCCGCCGACAAGCTGAAGGCCGAAGGCATCCGCCTGCTGGTGGAGCCGATCAACACCTTCGACATCCCGGGCTTTTTCCTGACCGGGACCAGGCAGGCGCTGGAGATCATCCGGGAAACCGGCTCGGACAATATCTTCGTCCAGTACGACATCTACCACATGCAGCGCATGGAGGGCGAGATCGCCAACACCATCAAGGCCAACCTGCCGATGATCAAGCACGTCCAGCTGGCCGACAATCCCGGCCGTTTCGAGCCGGGCACGGGCGAGATCAACTACCGCTTCCTGCTGGCCTTCCTCGACCAGATCGGCTATGACGGCTGGGTCGGCTGCGAGTACAAGCCGAAGGCCGGCACCGTCGAAGGCCTGGGTTGGCGCGCCGCGCACGGTCTCTAATCATTCGTTAACGCATTCAGGAGAATCAAATCATGAGCACCAAAGTAGGATTTATCGGTCTGGGCATCATGGGCGCGCCGATGGCCGCCAATCTGCAGGCGGGCGACTGCAAGCTGTTCGTATACGACATCAAGACTCCGCCGGCCAGCCTGGTCGACGGCGGCGCCACCGTCTGCGCCTCGGCCGCGGACGTGGCCAAGCAGGCCGACATCATCATCGTCATGGTGCCGGACACCCCGCACGTGGAAGCGGCATTGTTTGGCGATGAGGGCGTCGCCAAGGGCCTCAGCTCGGGCAAGATCGTCATCGACATGAGCTCGATCTCGCCGATGGCCACCAAGGAATTCGCCAAGAAGATCAACAAGCTCGGTTGCGACTATCTGGACGCGCCGGTGTCGGGCGGCGAAGTGGGCGCCAAGTCGGCTTCGCTGACCATCATGGTCGGCGGTCCCGAGGCGGCGTTCAACAAGGCCAAGCCGCTGTTTGACAAAATGGGCAAGAACATCACCCTGGTCGGCGCCAACGGCGACGGCCAGACCACCAAGGTGGCCAACCAGATCATCGTCGCGCTGAACATCCAGGCCGTGGCCGAGGCGCTGCTGTTCGCCTCCAAGGCCGGCGCCGATCCGGCCAAGGTGCGCCAGGCGCTGATGGGCGGTTTCGCCGCCTCGCGCATCCTCGAAGTGCATGGCGAGCGCATGGTCAAGCGCACCTTCAACCCGGGCTTCCGCATCGAGCTGCACCAGAAGGATTTGAACCTGGCGCTGCAGGGCGCGAAGAGCCTCGGCATCTCGCTGCCGAACACCGCCACCGCGCAGGAATTGATGAACTCCTGCGCCGCCCACGGCTTGAGCGGCATGGACCACTCGGCCCTGTGCCGCGCCATCGAAATCATGTCGAACCACGAAATCGCCAAGGCTTAAGCGGGCGTTTCGCGACAGCCGGCGGCGGGCTCCCCGTTGCCGGCCGCGGTTTGCGGCAAGCCCACGGCAAGACCACGGCAAGACCATGCGGCGGCCGGACGGCTTGCGTCCGCGCGCGATGCTCGGTCATAATGAAGGCGATGGTTTTTTTCAGGGGTTGGCGCATGCCTGTCAGCGCACTGGCGTGCAGCGGCGTTAATGGCGTTCCTGCCGTTTAATCCTGACCTCTCATTCTTCTATCCCGACGTGACTTCCACCACCGAACCACGCACCAGCTCACCCGATCGCATCACGCTGGCGGGGATGAGCGTGGCCGAATGGCGCGTGCGCCTCGACCTGGCCGCCTGCTACCGCCTGTGCGCGCTGAACGGCTGGGACGACTTGATCTACACCCACATTTCCGCCGCCGTGCCGGGCGAGCACGGACGCTTCCTGATCAACCCTTTCGGCTACCGCTTCGACGAAGTCAGCGCCACCAACCTGGTCAAGATAGACCTGGACGGCAAGGTCATCGGCGACCAGCGCCAGCGCGTCAACGTCTCCGGTTTCGCGATCCACGGCGCGGTGCATGCGGCGCGCCCGGACGCCGCCTGCGTCATGCACCTGCATAATCCGAACGGCGTCGCCGTCGGCATGCAGGAGGGCGGCCTGCTGCCGCTGTCGCAGCATGCGCTGCGCTTTTACGGCCAGATGGCGTATCACGATTACGAGGGCCTGGCGTTGTCGCCGCAAGAGCAGTTGCGCCTGATCGGCCACCTGGGCGACAAGCCGGCCATGTTGTTGCGCAACCACGGCACCCTGGTCATCGGCCGCACCGTGGCCGAGGCTTTCGTGCTGATGGATATGCTCGACAAGGCTTGCCTGTTCCAGCTGAAGGCGCAAGCCGGGCAGGGCAGGCTGAATCCGATACCCGACGACATTTGCAGCAAAACCCATCGCGAACTGACTGCCGGCGGCGCTATCGAAGGAGAGCTTGAATGGCCGGCGCTGCTGCGCAAGCTTGAGCAGATCGTGCCATCATATCGTTCGTAACTAGACTGACAACGAGGAATTCGTGCCAACCATTAACGTTCAATTATTCGAAGGGCGCACGCTGGAGCAAAAGC
>DASYLQ010000298.1:0-8434 GCA_036009485.1 Janthinobacterium sp. | reverse complement strand
AGCCTGTCGGACCAGGACATCGCGCTGGTCGCCGATTATCTCGGCGCCGCAAAATGGCCGGTGGGCACAGTCGCGGCGACGCTGCCGACGCCCGCGGCGATCGCGACTTGCCAGAGCTGCCACCAAGCCACGCTGATGGGCGGCCCCGGCCCCGCCGGCTTCGCGCCGCGCCTGGCGGGACAATCCGCCACCTACCTGAACAACGCGATGCAAGCCTACGCCAGCGGCGAACGCAGCAATAATGAAACGATGTCCGCACTGATGAAAAACATCTCCGCCGCGGACATGAAAAAAATCGCCGATTACCTGTCGTCGCTGCATTGAAATGCGCTGCGGCAGGACGATTCCGATAATGTGCAGATCCCGATAACCTTGGAGCAGCCCCATGAATAGATCAGTGAATAGTGTGATGTATGCCGTGACGACCCTGTTGGCCCTCAGCGCGTCGGCGCAGGAAGTGCGCACCGGCGCCGCGGCCTACGGCGACTGGCGCAGCGATGCGCCCGGCGTCACGCGCAAGATCACGCCGAAGGACTTGCCGGCGAGCCAGGCGACGAAATCCACCGCCAACGCTTCGCAGGTGGTGGCCAAGCCCGCCGGCGCCATGCTCAAGACCATGCCGGGGTTTACCGTCGAGCCCTTCGTCACCGGCCTGGAAGGCGCGCGCGTCATCCGTACGGCGCCGAACGGCGACATCTTGGTGTCGCAGAGCCGGCCCACCGGCAAGATTGTGCTGATCCGTACCGGCGCCAACATGAGTGCGCCGCAGGTCGAGACCTTCGCCGCCGATTTGAAAGATCCCTACGGCATGGCCTTTTATCCGCCCGGGCCGGAGCCGAAATGGCTCTACGTCGCCGTCGCCGGCAAGGTGCTGCGCTACCCGTATAAAAATGGCGACACCAAGGCTTCCGGCGCGCCCGAAACCATCGTCTCGGGCCTGGCGGCCGGCGGCCACTGGACCCGCGACATCGCCTTTTCATCGGACGGCAAGACCATGTACGTCGCGGTCGGCTCGTCCAGCAACGTGGCGGAAAACATGGGCGCGGCGCCGGCCGACCTGGCCGCATTTGAAAAAACCCACGCGCCCGGCGCAGCCTGGGGCAGGGAAGAATGGCGCGCCAATGTGCTGACCTACGATCCTGACGGGAAAAACAAACAGATCTACGCCACCGGCATCCGCAACTGCGCCGGCCTGGCCCTGCAGCCGGGCACCGACACCGTGTATTGCGCCACCAACGAGCGCGACTTGCTGGGCGACGACTTGCCGCCGGACTACGTCACCAGCGTGGCCAAGGGCGCTTTCTATGGCTGGCCGTGGTATTACATCGGCAACCATGAAGACATCCGCCCGGCCGGCGGCCGGCGGCCCGACCTCGCCGGCAAGGTCACGCTGCCGGACGTGCTGCTGCAACCGCACTCGGCTCCGCTCGGTCTCGCATTCAATGGCGGCGGCCAGTTCCCCGCCGCCTGGAAGGGCGACGCTTTCGTCGCCATGCACGGCTCGTGGAACCGCGCGCTGCGCACCGGTTACAAGGTGGTCAGGCTGCCGTTCAGGAATGGCAAACCGACCGGCGAATACCAGGATTTCGTGGTCGGCTTCGGCGTCAGCGATGGCGACGTATGGGGCCGTCCGGTCGATGTCGCCTTTGCCAGGGATGGATCGCTGCTGTTCAGCGACGACGGCAATGGGACCATTTACCGGGTCAGTTACAAGCCCTGAGGAATTGCCTGACCGGCTAGTTTTGTATTCAGACGATGCCGGCCAGGTGCCGCTCGATCGCGAACACGTGCGGGTCGTCCTTGCCCAGTTCGCGCAAGGCCCTGGCCAGGTCGTTCAGATAGTCGCGATTCGGTCCGCTCGGACCGGTCGAGCTGGCGATCTGCCTGGCGATCTCGCGCTCCGGCGCGGCGCCCAGGAAAGCGGCGTTGTCCTGCGCCGCGATATACACCAATCCCTCGACGCTGCCGCCGTCCTCGAAGCGGATGGCGATGGCCAGGCGCAGGTAGCCGTTTTTTTCGCGGTGGTCGAGATGGCTGAAGACTTCCGGCGTGATCAGGTAAGCCATGCCGTCGCACACGGCGCCTTCCTGTTCGACGATGGTGGCGACCCGGCCCGGCGCCGCCTCGGTGCCGCGATGGTCGTGCGAGCCTTGCCAGAAGCGCCGCGTCCAGCCGGCGATGCTGGCCGGGCGCCGTTCGATGAAGGGGAAGTCGGCCTTGAAGATCAGCGAGCCGTAGCCGAATAGCCAGACGCTGTGATGGCCGTCGAATTTGTCCATCAGTTTATTCGTCGCGATGGTATTGGCTGTCATGCTTTCCGGCCCTGTCTTTTCGGTCAATCAAATAATCAAAGCGCTGTGCAGGCCTGGGCCTGCGCAGCGCTTTTTATTATAAAGGCCGGACTGAAAGGCGTGAATGCGGCCGCAGCGGCCAATCCGATAAATGGCTTGAAAAATATTGTTTGCATGGTAGCTGGAATCGGCTTCTAATAACGAAAAAAAGCGCGCCGGCCGCCAGCCGGCAGCGCCGGCCGCAGATGGCCTGAACCGGAGACCGACATGAATATCAAGCAAATCCACCACGTGGCCTACCGCTGCATCGACGCCAAAAAGACCGTCGAATGGTATGGCAAGCACCTCGGCATGGACTTCATCCTCGCCATCGCCGAAGACCAGGTGCCGTCGACCAAGGCGCCCGATCCGTATATGCACGTCTTCCTCGACGCCGGCCACGGCAACGTGCTGGCCTTCTTTGAATTGCCGACGCAGGCGCCGATGGACCGCGACCGCAACACGCCGGCCTGGGTCCAGCACCTGGCGATGGAAGTGGGCTCGATGGAAGAACTGCTGGCGGCCAAGGCGCGCCTGCAGGAAGGCGGCGTCGACGTCATCGGCCCGGTCAACCACACCATCTTCAAGTCGATCTACTTCTTCGACCCCAACGGCCACCGGCTGGAACTGGCGGTCAACACCGGCACCCCGGAAATGATGCAAAAACTCGAGGCCGTCAAATGGGACATGCTGGAAGAATGGTCGCGCACGCGCAAGGCGCCGAAACACGCCGCCTGGATGCATGAACCGCCCGCACAATAACCGACAGGGATTTTAATGAAACTCGCAACACTCAAGGACGGCAGCCGCGATGGCGCGCTGGTGGTGGTCAGCCGCGACCTGGCCAGCTATGCCAGCGCGGCGGCCGTCGCACCGCACCTGCAGGCAGCGCTGGACGACTGGGAGCGCATCTCGCCGCAACTGCAGCAACTATCCGCCGCGCTGAACGACGGTACTGCCAGGGAGGTCCGGCCGTTCGACCAGGCGCTGTGCCACTCGCCGCTGCCGCGCGCCTACCAGTGGGCCGACGGTTCGGCCTACCTGAACCACGTCGAGCTGGTGCGCAAGGCGCGCAATGCCGGGATGCCGGCCTCGTTGTATACCGACCCGCTGATGTACCAGGGCGGCTCGGACAGCTTCATCGGCCCGCGCGACCCGATCTACGCGCTGTCGGAAGCCTGGGGCATCGACCTGGAAGCGGAAGTGGCGGTGATCAGCGGCGACGTGAAGATGGGCGCGAGCGAGGCCGAGGCGGCTGCGGCGATCCGCCTGGTGCTGCTGGTGAACGACGTCTCGCTGCGCAACCTGATCCCGGACGAACTGGCCAAGGGCTTCGGCTTTTTCCAGTCGAAGGCGGCCAGCGCGTTTTCGCCGGTGGCGGTCACGCCGGACGAGCTGGGCCGGCACTGGCGCGGCAGCAAGCTGCACCTGCCGCTGACGGTGGCATTGAACGGGCGCCCGTTCGGCAAGCCCAACGCCGGCGAGGACATGCGTTTTAATTTCGCCCAGCTGGTGGCGCACGCGGCGAAGACGCGCGAGCTGGCCGCCGGCACGATCGTCGGCTCCGGCACGGTGTCGAACAAGCAGGGCGGCCTGCACGGCTCCAGCATCGAGAACGGCGGCCTGGGTTACTGCTGCCTGGCCGAGTTGCGCATGTATGAAGCCATCGCCCACGGCGCGCCGAAAACCGCCTTTCTTCAGTTCGGCGACCGCGTCGCCATCGAGATGTTCGAGCCGCAGGGCGGCAGCATCTTCGGCGCCATCGACCAGACCGTGGCCCATTACCCGGAACGCCGCTGACATGATCCCGCCTGGGCAGGCTTGCGCTACAATCCTGCCCTCGCGACGGCAAGCGGCCGCGCATCCGCCGTCATCGATAGAGCAAGACCACCATGAACCCATGCGCCATTCCCGCCCCCTTCCTCGCCATGCTGGACCTGGCCGATGCTTCCTGGCGGCCGGCCTTGCTGGCCGGGCTGGAAGCGGTCCAGGCGGCCGACCCGGCCTATCTGCCGGCGCTGGCGCTGGACAGTTATCTGCCGACCGAACGGCGTATGTTCGCCGCCTTCGCCTTGCCGCTGGATAAAGTGCGCTATGTGCTGGTGGGGGAGGGGCCGTATCCGCGCGCCGAAAGCGCCACCGGGGTCTGCTTCATGGATGGCGCCGTGGGCAGCCTGTGGTCCGACACCGGCTTGTCGAAACAGGTCAACCGCGCTACGTCCTTGCGCAATTTCATGAAGATGCTGCTGGTGGCGGACGGCCAACTGGCGCCGGACAGCACGGCGGGAACGGCGCTGGCCGCGGTGGCCTTCAGTGCCCGCAATAATGATTCGGTCCAGACCCTGGCCCGCCTGCAGCAAAACCTGACTAGCCACGGCTTCCTGCTGCTCAACGCGGCGCTGGTATTCCGGCCGCATGTACCGCCGGTGAAGGAGGCGCGCGCCTGGTTGCCCTTCCTTCAGGTGGTCTTGGCCGCGCTGGCGGGCCCGGCCGCGCCGACGCTGGTGCTGTGGGGAAAGATCGCCGAACAGATCAAGCGCTTGCCGGTGGCCGCGCCATTCCCGCAACTGGCGTCGGAACATCCGTATAACTTGTCGTTCATTAACAACCAGACGATGCTGGAGCTGTTCCGGCCCATGCGCCTGCTGCGCGCCTGAGCGGTTTCGCGGGGCGGCCGGCGTCTCCCTGTCAGAAACAGGGACTCTCTGACAAACCATGCCGGATTTGATATACTTGACTAAATCGTTCAACTAATCCGCCTTCTGACTAGTTGAATACGCAATATTCTAACTGATTGAACCGAGGTTGTATGCGTTTGACTACCAAAGGTCGTTTTGCCGTGACTGCCATGATCGATCTTGCCTTGCGTCAAGGCAAGGGACCGGTCACGCTGTCCGGCATCAGCCAGCGTCAAGCGATCTCTTTGTCGTATCTGGAACAATTGTTCGGCAAATTGCGCCGGCACGAGATCGTCGAATCGATACGCGGCCCGGGCGGCGGCTACAGCCTGGCGCGGCGGGCCGACAAGGTGACGGTGGCGGACATCATCATCGCCGTCGACGAACCGCTCGACGCCACCCAGTGCGGCGCCAAGGAGCATTGCCACGGCGCCGACGCGGCCACCGGGGCGCGCTGCATGACCCACGAACTGTGGGCCACGCTGAATGAAAAGATGGTCGACTACCTCGATTCCGTGTCGCTGCAAGACCTGGTCGACCAGCAAAAACAAAAGAACGCCGACCAGAACGTGGTCGTCATGCACCGCAACCAGCTTGCGGTCGGTTGAACTAATTACGCTGCCTGGGCAGCACTGGAGTGAAGAAGATGAATGCCCCTGAAAAAAAAGCCGCACAGGTACAGTTTGAAACGGCGCCGCATTTCCCTATCTATATGGATTATTCGGCCACCACGCCGATCGATCCGCGCGTCGCCGACAAGATGATTCCCTACCTGCGCGAGCAGTTCGGCAATCCGGCTTCGCGCAGCCATATGTATGGCTGGACCGCGGAAAAAGCCGTCGAGGAAGCGCGCGGCCACGTCGCCGCCCTGGTCAACGCCGACCCGCGCGAAATCATCTGGACTTCCGGCGCCACCGAGAGCAACAACCTGGCCTTGAAGGGCGCCGCCCAGTTCTACAAGACCAAGGGCAAGCACATCATCACGGTCAAGACCGAACACAAGGCGGTGCTCGACACGGTGCGCGAACTGGAGCGCGTCGGCTTCGAGGCGACCTATCTGGAACCGCAAGACAATGGCTTGATCACCGTCGAACAACTGGCCGCGGCGATCCGCCCGGATACCATCCTGGTCTCCGTGATGCTGGTGAATAACGAGATCGGCGTGATCCAGCCCATCGATGAAATCGGCGAATTGTGCCGTTCGAAAGGCATCGTCTTCCATTGCGACGCGGCGCAGGCGACCGGCAAGGTGCATATCGACCTGGAAAAGAGCAAGGTCGACCTGATGACCTTCACCGCGCACAAGACCTATGGCCCGAAAGGCATAGGCGCGCTGTACGTGCGGCGCAAACCGCGCATCCGCATCGAGGCGCAGATGCACGGCGGCGGCCATGAGCGCGGCCTGCGCTCGGGCACCTTGCCGACCCACCAGATCGTCGGCATGGGCGAAGCCTTCCGCATCGCCAAGGAAGAAATGGATGTCGAGACCAGCCGCATCAAGGCCTTGCGCGACCGCCTGGCCAAGGGCTTGCGGGATATCGAAGAGGTTTACATCAACGGCGACATGGAACACCGCGTGCCGCACAACCTGAACGTCAGCTTCAACTACGTCGAGGGCGAGTCGCTGATCATGGCGATCAAGGGCATCGCCGTGTCGTCCGGTTCGGCCTGCACCTCGGCCAGCCTGGAACCGTCCTACGTGCTGCGCGCCCTGGGCCGCAGCGACGAGTTGGCGCACAGCTCGATCCGTTTCACGATCGGCCGTTTCTCGACCGAGGCGGACATGGACTTCGCCGTCGAACTGCTGAAATCCAAGGTCGGCAAGCTGCGCGAACTGTCGCCGCTGTGGGATATGTTCAAAGAGGGGATCGACATCAGTTCGATCCAATGGGCGGCGCACTGATCGCGCCGGTACGGTTTTTTAGAATTTTCAATATATCAGGAGCATCAACATGGCTTACTCGGACAAAGTGCTGGACCATTATGAAAACCCGCGCAACGTCGGCGCCTTCGACAAGGGCGACGAATCGATCGGCACCGGCATGGTCGGCGCGCCGGCCTGCGGCGACGTAATGAAACTCCAGATCAAGGTCGGCGCCGACGGCTTGATCGAAGACGCGAAATTCAAGACCTACGGCTGCGGTTCGGCCATCGCATCGAGCTCGCTGGTGACCGAATGGGTCAAGGGCAAGACCCTGGACCAGGCGCTGTCGATCAAGAATACGCAGATCGCCGAAGAACTGGCGCTGCCGCCGGTGAAAATCCACTGCTCGATCCTGGCCGAAGACGCCATCAAGGCAGCGGTATTGGATTACAAGACCAAGCATGCGGTCGCGGCATAAAGTATGGATATCTGATACTGGCGTTGTCGACGCCGGTAGACGCAATCCTGGCTCCGCAAGGGGCCGGGAATGGAGAAAAGCATGGCAATCACACTGACCGAAAAAGCGGCGAAGCACATCAACCGCTATATCGAGCGCCGCGGCAAGGGCGTCGGCCTGCGCTTCGGCGTGCGCACGACCGGTTGTTCGGGCCTGGCCTACAAGCTGGAATACGTCGACGAAGTCGCGGCCGAGGACAGCATCTTCGAGTCGCACGGCGTGAAAGTGTTCGTCGATCCGAAAAGCCTGCCCTACATCGACGGCACCGAGCTCGATTTTGCCCGCGAAGGCTTGAACGAGGGCTTCAAGTTCAACAACCCGAACGAGAAGGACGCGTGCGGCTGCGGCGAAAGCTTCCGCATCTGAGTTCGCATCCGCTTATTTTTCCTCCTTGCGCCGCGGTCATCTGATTGATCCAGTAGCGAACAGATAGACGTAGCCATGCAAAACCATTTCGAACTTTTCAACCTGCCGGCCGGCTTCGCGCTCGACGCCGCCGCGCTGGACTCGGCTTACCGCGACGTCCAGGGCCGCGTCCATCCGGACAAATTCGTCAACGCCACCGATGCCGAAAAGCGCGTCGCGATGCAATGGGCCACGCGCGCCAACGAAGCCTACAACGTCCTGAAGAATCCATTCCGCCGCGCCGCCTACCTGTGCGAATTGCACGGCGTCGATCTGCAGACCGAATCGAATACGTCGATGCCGCGCGACTTCCTGATGCAGCAGATGGAATGGCGCGAAGAACTGGACGATGCGAAAGCCGCGAAAAGCCCGGATGCGCTCGAATCGCTGCAGCGCACCGTGCGCACCGCGCGTCAATCCGAAATCGCCGGAACCGGCGATTTGCTCGACGCCGGCGACTACGCGACCGCCGCGCTAAACGTGCGCAAACTGATGTTTCTCGAAAAATTCAATGCCGAGATAGGCGATGCCTTCGCGCTGATCGAAGCCTGACGGCCATGCAAACCGCCGCCGCCCTCCTCCCCCTCAACCGCAATCGATCGACAGGCCGCGCACTGCCCGCATGCGCCGCATCTGCATC
>DASYLQ010000297.1:0-4401 GCA_036009485.1 Janthinobacterium sp. | reverse complement strand
GTTGAAGATGGCGGCCGCGGTGCCGCGCTCGGCGAGGAAGTCTGCCAATCGGTGAAATTCGGCGTCGTGATCTACAATCGCAACGTCTGCAAGCTGAGCCCGGAATCGCTGCTGAAACTGGCCGACCGCTGCCCCAACCTGATCGGCTTCAAAGACGGCATCGGCGACATCGAGCTGATGGCGTTACTGCGCAGCCCGCTCAATGCCCTTGCGCATCCATGTCGGCCAGCGATTCGCGGCCCTTGTCGGTGATTTCGTAAGCGGCGCCGCCGTCGAGTGCAGTGATGTGGGCTTTCTTGCCGAGGAAGGTGGCGATGTCGGGATCGAGTTTGGTCTGGGGATTGGCGGCGACAGCGCGCAAGCCGGTAATGCAGCGGCGCACAAATAATACTTCATGGCCTTTATCGGTCAGGGTGAGCCGGCCGTCCTTGCTGAAGCTGAACAGCTTCAGGCCCGACAGGCGCTTGGTGTTGCGGCCCACGCATGCGCTGATGCGTTCGCCTTTGAGGCCGCGCGCCACCTGCTCCAGCGCGTCGAATTCATCCGTCGTTAATTTCTCGTTCTTCATTACCATTTCCATAAGGGCTGCTCAATCGGCCCCCATGGTACGCGCACGGCGCGGCGGCGGCAAGGAAAGCCGCCCGCGTCGTTCCGGTGGGCGTCCGCCATCCGGGCGCCGCGGCGGGAAATGGCCAGTCTGTTTTACAGGAAGGCGTAGATCATCAGCCAGACCAGGCTGGCGCCGGCGACCGCGCCGGCGAGCACCATCAACGCCTGCATGGCCTTGTTGCTCAGCACTGCAGGACGGCGGCCGAGGTAGATTTTATTGTGTAAGGAATTGCCCATCATGGCCTCCAGGAACGTTATCGTTTGCTCGATGTCCCATTATAAGAAGACTTTAATGACGGCCGTGTGACACCCGGCACAAACAGCCATATTTGTATCTACAAAGCAACAGGTTGTTGCTTGCCGATGACTCCCGTCAATCTTGCCAAACAAGGCAGTAGTCCCATGCGCGCGCCCCGGCCGTCTGCCAGCTGCTACGATAGCCTTCACAGAATCGCCGCGCGCACCGTTTTTCAACCTCAGGAGCAAACCATGAACCAAGCAAACCAGGCACCAGCGAGCAAGCAGCATTGGGACGAGCCGGACATCGGCAGCGGCGAAAAGACCCCGGCGCAGCACGAGACCGAGGAGATAATCCGCCAGATTCCCCCCTTGCCGGATGACGGCTCCGGCAACCCACGCCAGGATCCCTCATCCAGCAAGGAAGGGAAGGAAGAGAAAGCAGAAAAGGCAGAGAAGGAAGAGCCGGCCCCACCCGAAACAAAGCAGGCGCAAGCAGCGTAAGAGGCAGCTTCGAACCCGTAGCGATCACAAACGCTAGTGAGCCAGCCTCGAAACCGTAGTGGTCCCCAGCAGCCTAAAGGGGGCCTCGAAAACCGTAGCGAGCAAGCCCGCTATCGCGTTGAGTAGCGCAGCTGTACATAAGTACAGCGAGCAACGCAGACACGATAGCGGGCTGCGCAGCAGGTTTGCGAGGCCCCCCACCATTAGGCTTTGATGGGAACTTGATGGGGGATAGGATCCTGGATAGGCACCGGGTCGATTTGCGGCACCTCGGACGGATCCGGGTCTATATGCGGCGCTTCCGGCGGCGTCGGGTCGTTTTCCGGCACCGCCGGCATATCCGGCTCGGGCGTAATCTGGGCCCGCCCCTGTTGCGGTGCCCGCGGCTCAATGCCGGCAGCCTGGTTGCTGATCGTTGTCATTCTCCTCCTCCTCTTTAGCAAGCAAAAACATGGTCACGGAAGCCAGATTGGGCGGCTTCGCCGATGATCAAGGCCCTCCTTTCACTGCCCCCAAGACTACCCGAGCGCGCAGTTGGCTGGCGCTCCCTTGCCGCCGCCCGGTATCATGGCGCCGGCCGGCGGCTTCAGCGCCGCCGATGCAGGCGCGGCACTGAAAACCAGCGAAAGACGCGTTGAGAGGCGCAGCGGATCCATCAACCGGAGCAAGAATGAAATTCAACAAACTGCCAGCCGCGCTCTGCGCCGCCATGGCCTTGGCCAGCGGCCTGGCATCGGCCCAGGCCCCCATCGTCATCAAGTTCAGCCATGTCACCACGGCCGATACGCCGAAGGGCATGGCGGCGCAGCGTTTCAAGGAACTGGCTGAAAAAGCCACCAAGGGTCGCGTCAAGGTCGAGGTCTATCCCAACAGCCAGCTTTACAAGGACACCGAAGAAATGGAAGCGCTGGAACTGGACGCGGTGCAGATGCTGGCACCCTCGCTGTCCAAGTTCGCCCCGCTCGGCGTGAAGGAATTCGAGGTCTACGACTTGCCCTATATCTTGCCGAGCAAGGCGGCGCTCACGCGCGTCAACGACGGCCCGGTCGGCCGCTCGCTGTTGAAAAAGCTGGAGCCGAAAGGCATTACCGGCTTGGCCTTCTGGGACAACGGTTTCAAGGAAATGACCGGCGACAGGCCGATGCGCCTGCCCGCCGATCTCAAGGGCATGAAGATGCGCATCCAGTCGTCCAGGGTGCTGGACGCGCAAATGCGCGCGCTCGGCGCCATTCCGCAGGAGCTGGCGTTTTCTCAAGTCTATGCAGCAATGCAGAGCGGACTCGTGGACGGCAGCGAAAACGCGCCGTCCAACATCTATACGCAGAAAATGCATGAGGTGCAAAAGTACATGACCATGTCCGACCATGGTTATCTGGGCTACGTGGTGGTGACCAACAAAAAATTCTGGGACAGCTTGCCGGCCGACATACGCGACGAATTGGCGGCGGCGATGAAGGAAGCGACCCGCTACGCCGACCTCATCGCCCAGCAAGAAAACGAGCGCGCGCTGGCGGCGATCAGGAAATCCGGCAAGATGCAGGTGTATATCCTGACGGCGCAGGAAAAAGCGGAATGGCGCAAGGCCCTGCTGCCGGTGCAGCGCGCGATGGAAGAGCACATCGGCAAGCAATTGATCGCCGATTTCAATCGCGAGGCGGCGGCGGCCGAGGCGGGAAAATAATCCCATCCGCACGGCGGCGGCGATTCCGTGCGGCAGAGTACATACAAAGGGATTATTTATCCGTGACAATGGACTCCCTCGATCCAACAGTGGACTGCCATGGAAACAGCGACAACGACCACGAGGAGCACGACTGGCGAGCCCGGCGGAGCCGGAAGCGAGGAACATGCCGCGCCGGCCAACAGTAGCCAGGACGCCAGGATTTCCTGGCTCAACAAGCTCGGGCCGGGCCTGATCACCGGCGCCGCCGACGACGACCCGAGCGGCATCGCCACCTATTCCCAGGCCGGCGCGCAATTCGGCTTCGGCATGTTGTGGACCATCCTGTTCACTTTCCCGCTAATGGTCGGCATCCAGATCATCAGCGCCAAGATCGGTTGCGTCAGCGGCCACGGCCTGGCAACCAACATCCGCCGCCACTATCCAGGCTGGCTACTGTATTCGATCGTCAGCCTGCTGCTGGTCGCCAACGTCATCAACATCGCCGCCGACGTCGCCGCCATGGGCGAGGCGCTGAAACTGATCGTCGACGGCCCGGCCCATGTGTTTGCGCTGGGCTTCGGCTTGCTGTCGCTGCTGCTGCAAGTATTCATCCCATATAACAGCTATGTGCGCATCCTGAAATGGCTGACCCTGGTCTTGCTGGCGTATTTCGCCATCGCGCTGGTGGTGGATATCCCCTGGCTGCGGGTGCTGCGCGAGACGGCGCTGCCACCACTGTCGTGGAAGCCGGAATACGTGACGACCGTGGTGGCCGTGTTCGGCACGACGATCAGCCCCTACCTGTTTTTCTGGCAAGCCTCGCAAGAGGTCGAAGACATCAACGCCGATCCGCAGGCGAAGGCGCTGAAAAAGGCGCCGGAGCGGGCCGCCGCCAGCTTTCGCCGCATCAAGATCGATACCTGCGTCGGCATGGGCTTTTCAAATATGGTGGCCTTCTTCATCATGCTGACCACCGCCGTCACGCTGCACGCGCATGGCGTCGGCAACATCGACACCGCGACCCGGGCCGCTTCGGCACTGCGTCCGATCGCCGGCAATTTCGCCTTCTTCCTGTTCAGCCTCGGCATCATCGGCACCGGCCTGCTGGCGGTGCCGGTGCTGGCCGGCTCGGCTGCCTACGCCATCGCCGAAACCTTCAAATGGAAAAACAGCCTGGAGCTGCAACCGCGGCTGGCGAAAAAATTCTACGGCATCATCGCGCTGGCGACCTTGATCGGCGTGGCGCTGTGCTTTACCAAAATCGATCCGATCAAGGCGCTGTACTGGAGCGCCGTCATCAATGGCGTGATCTCGGTGCCGATCATGGTGGTGATGATGCTGATGGCGGCGCGTTCCGACATCATGGGCCGGCTGGTGATTTCGCCGCG
>DASYLQ010000296.1:0-14403 GCA_036009485.1 Janthinobacterium sp. | reverse complement strand
GAGATGGTCAAGGTCGGGCGCATCCTGGCCGGCGAATTCACCAACCGCGGCGTAACCTATCAATCGGTCTGGTTCGACGATCCCGGCGCCAAGCAGGGCGGCGGTTATTACAGTTTCGACGGCAAGGCGCTGAAAAAAGCTTTCCTCAAGTCGCCGCTGGAATTTTCGCGCATCTCGTCGGTGTTCTCGATGCGCCTGCACCCGATTTCCGGCTTGTGGAAACAGCATAAGGGCGTCGATTTCGCCGCCGCGATCGGCACCCCGATCCGCGCCGCCGGCGATGGCGTGGTCGACATGGTCGGCATGCAAAACGGCTACGGCAACATCGTCGTGCTGAAGCACTGGGCCAATTATTCGACCGCGTATGCGCACATGAGCCGCTTCGCCGCCGGCCTCAAAAAAGGCATGAAGGTCAGCCAGGGCGACGTCATCGGCTACGTCGGCCAGACCGGCTGGGCCACCGGCCCGCATCTGCACTACGAATTCCGCGTCAACAATGAAGCGACCGATCCGATGAAGGTCAGCGTCCTGGCGCAGGCGCCGCTGACCCCGGCCGAGCTGAACCGCTTCCACGTGGTGTCGGCCGACATGATGCACCGCTTCACGCTGCTGCGCCCCGCCAACACGATGATGGCGTCGCGCTGACGAGGCCGCACTGATCGCTCCTGCGCTTCCCTGAACAGGCCATCGTCGATGGCCTGTTTTGTTTTCTGGCGCATCCGTTGCGGTGCATCCGTAGCCGGACAAGACAAGGTCAAGGATATTCAAGGATAGTTAAGGGCGGCGGCGGCCTTGAATTATTCGGCCGCCAACTAAAAATTCCGACTTCAGGCAAAATACTGCCTACCGCAAATTATTGCAGCGAAAAACACTCACATTGAAGGACGAGCGCATGGCTCTTTATATTGGTCTCATGTCCGGCACCAGCCTGGATGGCGTCGATGGCGCCCTGGTCGACTTTGCCGAAGATGGCGCGGTCAACACCCTGGCCGCAGCCTATATTCCGTTTTCGGTAACGCTGCGCGCCGACTTGATGGCTTTGCAAAGCGCAGGCCAGAATGAAATCGAGCGCGAGGCGCTGGCCGCCAGGCAGTTGGCCGAATCGTATGCCGACTGTGTGAACGAGCTGCTGGGCTCGGCCTTCCTCGCAGCGCACCAGGTCAGCGCCATCGGCGTGCATGGCCAGACCATCCGCCACCGGCCCGAACTGGGCTTCACGCGCCAGACCAACAACCCGGCGCTGCTGGCCGAATTGACGGGCATCGACGTGATCGCCGATTTCCGCAGCCGCGACATCGCCGCCGGCGGCCAGGGCGCGCCGCTGGTGCCGGCCTTTCATCAGGCCCGTTTCGGCCAGGAAGGACAAACCCGGGTTGTCGCCAATATCGGCGGCATCAGCAATATCAGCGTGCTGCATGGCGACGGCCGCGTCAGCGGTTTCGATACCGGCCCGGGCAATGTGTTGATGGATGCGTGGATCGCCCGCCATCAAGGCAAGGATTACGACGCCGACGGCGCCTGGGCGGCAAGCGGCAAGGAAATCCCGGCCCTGCTCAGCGCGATGCTGGCGGAGCCGTATTTTGCCCTGCCGGCGCCGAAAAGCACGGGACGCGACCTGTTCCATGCAGACTGGCTGTATGCGCATGTGCAAGCGTTTGCCGATGCGGCGCCGGCCGATGTGCAGTTCACGCTGACGAAGCTGACCGCGGTGTCGCTGGCGCGCGCCATCCGCGAGCACGGGCCGCAAGCCAGGGCCGTGTATATCTGCGGCGGCGGCGCCGGCAATGCTACGCTGCTGCGCCTGCTGGCGGCTGAGCTGGACGGCAAGGCGACGGTGGAATCGACCGCCGTGCTGGGCGTGGCGCCGAATCGGGTGGAAGCGCTGGCGTTTGCCTGGCTGGCGTATCGTTTCACGCAACGCGCGACGGGGAACCTGAAGGCGGTGACGGGAGCGAAGGGTGATCGGGTGCTGGGGGCGCTCTATCCGCGCTAAGCAAGAGACTTGAAAGAGCAAGAGGCTTAAAAGCCTCAGGCGAAAGAAAGCGGCGGAGTGCCCGGAGCGCTCCGCCGCCGCAGCGGTCAAACCAGGCCGCGTTTAAACCGAGAACGAGGAACCGCAGCCACAGGTCGATGTCGCGGTCGGGTTCTTGATGACGAACTGCGCGCCTTCGAGGTCATCCTTGTAGTCGATTTCAGCGCCGACCAGGTATTGATAACTCATCGAATCGATCAGCAACTGCACGCCATTCTTGACCATGGTCGTGTCGTCTTCGTTGACGATTTCGTCAAACGTGAAGCCGTACTGGAAGCCCGAGCAACCACCGCCCTGCACGAAGACGCGCAATTTCAGGTCTGGATTGCCTTCTTCTTCAATCAGCTGCGCAACCTTTTCGGCGGCGCTGTCGGTGAAAATAATAGGCGACGGGATCACATCTTGCATTTCGGCGACAGCATTCATTTCATACTCCTACTTGGAAAACAGTACTTCATTATAGACCGATAGTGCAACTCACGCTTTCAGAGGCTGCCAACAGGCCATTTCATTTTGAAACTGACTCTAAATGCAACACCTTCTCCGTGCCGCCCTGATGACGCAAGTGCCCACAGACCAATGCGCCGCCGTGCATCTCCAGCACATTGTAAAAGACATCCCCAAGGATGCGGCCTTTGGGCTGAATTTCAAGCAATTCCGACGAATAGACCGCGCCGCGTATCTCGCCATTGACGATGATGTGGTCGCAGCGCACCTCGCCCTCGATGCGGCCCGACTCGCCCAGCACCAGGTAGCTGTGCGGCTCGGACTCGGCGATGACGTTGCCGCGCACCTCGCCGTCGATCCGCAAGCCGCCCTTGAACAGCAGATGGCCGTCGATGCGCGTGGCGGCACCGACCAGCGTATCCATTACATCCTTCGCGCTACGGAGAAACATGGGAAATATCCTTCACTGTCGTGGAAAGGCGGGCCACCACCTGCCCCTTGTCGAGCAGGCTCACCTGCAGCGAATCGGCCCTGGCGCCTGGCGGCAACTCCAGCATACCGTCGAGGCGCTGGCGGCTTTGCACCTTGACGACATACTGCGGACCATCCGCATCCTTTTCTGGCGGGAATTCGGCAACCCGTTTTTTGCCGTCCTGGACCAGGGTGACGGCGAACTGCAACTGTCCATTCAACACCGGCCTGGCCTTTTTGGCGCCGTAAGCCAGCAGCAAACCATACTGCAACTGCGTCGGGGAAACCATGTTGGCGCGCAAACCGCGGATCGCCGGACCGGCGCCGGCTTTCTCGGGCGGCAACTGGCTTTCCGTCAACTCCAGATCTCCGGCCAACTGGCTATTGTCGGCTTGCAGCGCCTGGATCCGGCCCTGCGCCTCCTTTAACGCCGCCGTGGCTGCCGCACCCGCCGCATCCAGGCGTTCGCGCTCGGCGTTCACCTTGGCCAGCTCATCCTGCAACCCCAGGGCCGCTTGCGCCGCCGGATCGGTCTCGCCGCTGCCGGCGCCGATGATGCGCTTGCCCAAGTCGATGCCCCACATGACCAGCATGCCGGCCAGCACCAGCATCACCACCACGCCGAGCACGCGGACCGGCAAGGGCGGACGCTTTTGTTCTTCCATCGTATCCACCGGCTGGGGCCGGTCTCGCCAAGCGCTCACGGGTTTTCCACCTGCCGATTATGGCAACAAGGCGATGTGCGTCAGGCCGCTGGTTTCTTCCAGGCCGAACATCAGGTTCATGCATTGCACCGCCTGGCCGGACGCGCCCTTCACCAGGTTGTCTTGCACCACCAGCACCACCACGGTATTGCCATTGTCCGGACGGTGCAGCGCCAGACGCAGCATGTTCGAACCACGCGTCGAGCGGGTTTCCGGTAGCGAACCGAACGGCATCACGTCGACGAAAGGCTGGTCCTTGTATTGCGCTTCAAACAGCGCCTGCAATTCTTCATTGCTGATCTCGCGGGTCAGGCGGCCATACAAGGTCGCGTGCATGCCGCGTATCATCGGCACCAGATGCGGCGTAAAGATCAGCCCGACTTTCTGGTCGGTAAAGCGCTGCAGTTGCGCCGACGTTTCCGGCGTGTGGCGGTGGCCGGCCACGCCGTAGGCCTTGAAGTTATCGCTCGCCTCGGAAAACAGTGTGCCGATCTCGGCCTTCCGGCCGGCGCCCGACACGCCGGACTTGCAGTCGGCGATCAGGTTGCCGGCATCGATAAGCCCGGCTTTCAGCAGCGGATAAAAACCCAGTTGCATCGTGGTTGGATAACAGCCCGGATTGGCGACCAGCCTGGCGCCCTTGATATCTTCGCGGTTCAGCTCCACCAGGCCGTACACGGCTTGTTCGATCAGTTCCGGCGCCGTGTGCGGAATCTTGTACCATTTTTCAAAGGTCGCCTGGTCCTTCAGGCGGAAATCCGCCGCCAGGTCGATCACTTTCACGCCGGCGGCCAGCAAGGCCGGCGCCTGGGCCATCGCGACGCCGTGCGGGGTGGCGAAAAATACCACGTCACACCGGTTCAGTTCGGCCGTCTCCGGCGCCGAAAACGCCAGTTCGACGCGCCCGCGCAAGGATGGAAACATGTCGGCAACGGGCAAGCCATCTTCCTTGCGCGAGGTAATGGCCGTCAATTGCACATCTGGATGAACCGCCAACAGTCGCAGTAGTTCCACGCCCGTGTAGCCAGTGCCGCCAACGATGCCAACTTTGATCATGTTTCTTTCCTTGCGTATAAAGTGGAAACCCTCGCGAAGATTCGCAGAAACGGGTCTTAGAACGGGTCTTCGAAACGGGTCTTATTTTAACAGGGCGGCGGCCATGCCGGCGCTCGCTTCCGGCTACTTGCCGCCCTGGAAGTAAAAAAGCCGCCAGGCGCAGGGCCGGCGGCTTTTTCGCACCGCGCGCAACAAGTGCGCGCCGTAAAAGACAAATTAACGCTTCGAGAATTGCTTTGCGCGACGTGCTTTGCGCAGACCAACCTTTTTACGTTCGACTTCGCGTGCATCGCGGGTCACGAAGCCGGCTTTCGCCAGTTCCGATTTCAGACCTGCATCGTAGTCGATCAGTGCGCGGGTGATGCCGTGACGGACAGCACCGGCCTGGCCGGACTCGCCGCCGCCGTGGACGTTGACTTTGATGTCGAAACGCTCGACATTGCCGGTCAGTTCCAGCGGCTGACGGATGACCATCAGACCTGTTTCACGCGAAAAGTATTCGTTCGCTGGTTTGCCGTTAACAACGATCAAACCCGTGCCGACTTTGATAAAAACCCGAGCCACTGCACTCTTGCGACGGCCGGTTCCATAATTGTAATTACCGATCATGTCAGTTCCTTAGAGGACGAGTGCTTTAGGTTGCTGAGCGGCGTGAGGATGGGTACCTTCCGCGTACACTTTCAGCTTCTTGATCATCGCGTAGCCGAGCGGACCCTTAGGCAGCATGCCCTTGACCGCTTTTTCCAGCGCGCGACCCGGAAAACGCTGTTGCATTTTCTGGAAATTGGTTTCGTAGATGCCGCCTGGATAACCAGAGTGGCGATAATAGATTTTCTCGGTGGCCTTGGTACCGGTCACACGCAGTTTGCCTGCGTTGATGACGACGATGAAGTCGCCGGTATCGACGTGAGGAGTAAATTCCGGTTTGTGTTTGCCGCGCAGTCGGAGTGCCACTTCGCTGGCAACACGTCCGAGGACTTTGTCCGTCGCGTCAATCACGAACCAATCGCGCTGGACTTCATGTCCTTTAGCGGAAAATGTTTTCATGTTGACTTCCTAAAAGATTACACGCTCAAATGGTGGTTCCGCTTTTTCAACTTCCTGCGGACTCTGCCTTATCTACTTTTCCTGAGCGAACGGAAAGCCGACAAGTATAAGCGACTTCGGCGGCGCGAGTCAAGGCGCTTATCCCTTCAAAAACCTGAGCGCAACAGGTCGCCCCCTGTTCATCGGCGGCTCCTCCCTTACAATAGGGAAACGAGCAGGGAAACGAATTATTTTTTATCGGAGAAATCAATGGAATGCAAAGTTAGCTGGAATGGACCGTCGGGCATGAGTTTCCTGGCGCAAACCGGGTCGGGCCATATGGTGACGATGGATGGCGCGCCCGAGGGTGGCGGACATAACCTGGCGCCGCGGCCGATGGAAATGGTCTTGCTGGGCACCGGCGGCTGCACCGCCTACGATGTCGTGTTGATCTTGAAAAAGGGCAAGCAGGACGTGCACGGCTGCGAAGTCAGCCTGAAGGCCGAGCGCGCCGACACCGATCCGAAAGTATTTACCAAGGTGCATTTCCATTTCACCGTGCGCGGCAAGGAGTTAAAGCCGGCTACAGTGGAACGCGCCATTAACTTATCGCATGACAAATATTGCTCAGCTTCTATCATGATGGCGAAGACTGCGGAAATCACCCATTCCTTCGAGATCGTCGAGGAATAAGCCTCAAGTCCGGGCGGCTAGGACTAAATATAGTACGCAGTCTTGGTCATGAGCTTGCTCATGGCCGCCATCAGCGCCTTGACCGGGGCCGGCATTGGCGCCGCGCCCAGTTGCTGCGCCGCGGCGCCGTGCGCGGCCTCGTCGATGCGCATCTGCTCGACGATGGCGCGCGATTTGGCGTCTTGCCCGGGCAGCGTTTGCAAATGGCTGGCCAGGTGCGCCTCGACCTGGCGCTCGGTCTCGACCACAAAACCCAGGCTGCGTACGTCGCCCAGCAAGGCCGCCGCCGAACCGAGGATGTAGGCGCCCGCATACCAGGCCGGATTCAGCAAGCTCGGCTGCGAACCCAGCTCGGCCAGGCGCTGCGCCGTCCACGCCAGGTGGTCCTCTTCCTCTTGCCCGGCCTTGGCAAACTGCAGTCGCATGGCCTCGCTCCTGGCGAATTGCGCCTGCGCGTTGTACAGCGCCTGGGCGCATACCTCGCCGACATGGTTGACGCGCATCAGGCCGGCGCTATGGCGCTGTTCGGTCGGATTCAGGTCGGCGTCAGGCGCCCGCGCGGCCGGATTCGGGCGCGACGAGGAGGCCACGCCGGCGATCACGCGCAAGGCCTTGTCGGCGCCGACAATAAGACGATCCAGGGGATGCTGATAACGGTTCGCTGGCATAAATCGGTCTGGTTCAATATAAAAGCATGATTATAGGACGATGGAACCGGGTCCGGCGCCGGCGCCCGCTTTGTCCGACGGCTATTCGGTCTGCTCCTTGCCATGCGCCTTTTGCCGCGCTATCCAGTCGGCCACCGGCCCCACCGGGTCCAGCCGCGAAATATCCTTGGCCACGCCCAGGTTCAGCGACAGCAGGAAGTGGATCGAGTCGGCCGGGATATCCGGGCAATGTTCGGCGAGGGCGGCCTGGAAGCGCGCCGACTCGAGCACCTTGACGACCTGTTCTCCGCTCATGAATTGCAGCACGCTGGTGATGCTGTGGCCGCCGCCGATGGAATGGTAGATGAAGCGGTTGTAATCGGCGTCGATGTGCTTGAAGTCCAGGGTTTCCTTGGTCATCAGCCCGACCAGGTAATACAGGCCCAAGGTGAGGCGGAAAAATCCGATCGCCTCGGCGCTCGTCATGCCGGCCCTGGCCACCGCCAGCACCCTGTCCTGCATCGTCTTGTCCATTCCCGCCTCCGCTTTGCGCATGATCGTATGCCGGCCCGCTGCATTGAAATATGTTCAATTGTGCACGATTGCTGCGCGCTATCAAAGCCGGGCTTGCTCAAGCGGCGAGCGCTACAACAAAATCCGCCCGCGGCGGCACGGTGAGGCCGGCATTCCAGCGCCCGATTCATGCCATCCGGACGGCGTTAGCGACCGACTATCGCAAGGAGCCGCCTGTAGTGGATTAAATTCAATACAATGCAGGCTTTGATCAAAGCGTTTCGATAGGGCACCGATAGCCTCGAAACGCAGGCGGCACAAGAAAATCTGGGAGTTTTTGCATGGAGTTACGCATCCGCAACCTGTCCAAGACGTATAGCAATGGTGTCGTTGCGCTGGACAACATCACACTGACCATCCCCACCGGGATGTTCGGCTTGCTCGGGCCTAACGGCGCCGGCAAGTCGACGCTGATGCGGACCCTGGCCACGCTGCAGGAATGCGATTCCGGCTCGGTTTTCCTCGACGACCTCGACGTGCTCGATGAAAAGGATGAAATCCGCCGCCTGCTCGGCTACCTGCCGCAAGACTTTGGCGTCTACCCGAAAGTGACGGCCTATGAATTGCTCGACCATTTTGCTGTGCTGAAAGGCCTGTCGAACCGCAACCGGCGCCGCGAAGTGGTCGACGGCTTGCTGCAGCAAACCAATCTGTTCGACGTGCGCCACCAGCGCCTGGGCGGCTTTTCCGGCGGCATGCGCCAGCGCTTCGGCATCGCCCAGGCCTTGCTCGGCGATCCCAAGCTGATCATCGTCGACGAACCCACCGCCGGCCTCGATCCGCAGGAAAGGGTGCGCTTCCACAACCTGTTGTCCGACATCGGCGAAGACAAGACGGTGCTGCTGTCGACCCACATCGTCAGCGACGTCTCCGACCTGTGCGCCAATATGGCCATCATCAACAAGGGCAATTTGCTGCTGTGCGGCGAAACGCAAAAGCTGATCGCCGATATCGACGGCAAGATCTGGGCGCGTTTTGTCAATAAAGCCGACTTGCCGACTTTCCAGAAACAACACGACGTCATTTCCACCCGCCTGCTGTCCGGCCGCACCCTGATCCATGTCTACGCCGAATCCGACCCGGGCGATGGTTTCGAGGATATCGCCGGCGACCTGGAAGACGTGTATTTCGCCACCATCGCCGGGCACCACGCTGCGCCCGCCTGCGATTGAGAGGCAGGCCCATGTTTGCCATCGCAAAGTTCGAAGCCCGCCAGCGGCTCAAGCTGCTCTCGACCTGGGTCTATTTCTTCCTCTTCCTGGCGCTCTCGCTGCTGTGGATGGCGGCCGCCGGCGGCATCTTCAAGGATTCCACTGTTTTCCTCGGCAGTAAACTGATCAACGGCCCGCGCGCGATCATGTTCACCTGCAGCTTTCTCGGCAGCGCAGGCGTCATCGTCGTCGCCGCCATGATGGGCCGTTCGGTGCAGCAGGACTTCGAATATGATATGCACCATTTCTTTTTCAGCGCGCCGCTGAAAAAATACCAGTACATATTCGGCCGCTTTCTCGGCGCCTACCTGGCGCTGGCGATGGTCTTCGCCAGCATCCTGCTCGGCATCTGGCTAGCCCCCTTCATTCCCGGCATCGATGCCGAGCGCATCGGCCATCCGCCGCTGCCGGCCTATGTCATTCCCTATGTGTGCACGCTGCTGCCGAACATCTTCATTTTCGGCGCCATCTTTTTCGTCCTGGCGGCGCTGACGCGGCGCATGCTGCCGGTGTATATCAGCAGCGTGGTGATGTTGATCGGCTACATCGTCGCCCCCTCGCTGGCGCGCGACCTCGACTACAAGACCCTGGCCGCGCTGATCGATCCCTTCGGCACCAACGCCATCCAGGTGATGACCGAATACTGGCCTATCGCCGAACGCAATGCGCGCCTGGTGACGCTGGAAGGCTTATACCTGCTCAACCGCGTCATCTGGACCTCCTTCGCCCTGGTCGCCCTGCTGCTGGGCTACTGGCGCTTCCATTTCATCGGCGACAGCGACAGCGGCCGCCAGGCGGCGCGGCGCGGCGAAGGCGAAGCGCCGCTTCGGCTGGCGCAGGTGTCGATCAATATCCATGAAGCGCCCGACTTCAAGTCGCGCAACCTGGGCTTGCTGCTGGCCGGGATGAGCTGGCTGAACCTGCGCGAAACCGTCAAGAACGTTTATTTCTTCGTCATCGTGCTGGCCGGCGTGCTGACCATGTACGCCACCGCGTTCAGCTTCAACGATCCCTTCGATACCCCTACCTACCCAGTCACCTGGAAGGTACTGGAAATGGTCAGCGATTCCTTTTCCCTGTTCATGCTGGCGATCACCACTTTCTATGCCGGCGAAATGGTCTGGCGCGAGCGCGAAAGCCGCATGGCGCAAATGCTCGACGCGATGCCGGTGCCGACCTGGCTGCCGATGCTGTCGAAGCTGTTCGCCCTGGTCGGCCTGCAAGTGCTGCTGCTGGTCGTCATCATGTTTTGCGGCATGTCGATCCAGATCTTCCAAGGCTATTTCCTGCTAGAACCCGGCCTCTACCTGCATCATCTATTCCTGGTGCTGCTGCCCGGTTATGTGCTGGCGGCCGTGCTGTCGATCACGCTGCAAGTGCTGCTGGACCATAAATACATGGCCTTCTTCGCCATGATCCTGTACTACGTCGCGACGCTGACTTTCGGCTCGCTCGGACTGGCCCATCCGCTGATCCTGTACGCGAATACACCCAGCTTCGTGTATTCGCAAATGAATGGCTATGGTCATTTCCTGCTGCGCGAGCGCTGGTTCGAACTGTACTGGGCCGGCGCGGCCATCGTCATGACGGTGCTGGCCTTGCTGTTCTGGCCGCGCGGCGGCAACCATACCTTGCGCATGCGTTTCCAGCTGGCGCGCCATGCGCTGACCCGGCCGGTGCTGGTCACCCTGGGCCTGGGCCTGGCCATCTTCATCGGCGCCGGCGGCTTCATTTATTACAACCTGGACGTGCTCAACGACTACAAGACGACCTTCCAGAACGATACCGACCGCGCCAACTACGAACGGCTATACAAGCAATACAAGGACTTGCCGCAGCCGCGCATCAGCGAAGTCCGCTTGAACGTCGATATCATGCCGCGCCAGCGCAGCCTGGCCGTCAAGGGCAGTTACCAGCTGGTCAACAAGAGCGCCGTGCCGGTCAGCGAGATCTTCATTTACGAAGACAGCAAGGCGCTGATCCGCGCGCTGCGTTTCGGCGTCCGCGCCAGCCCCGCGCTGAAGGACCGGGAACTGGGCTTTTACAGTTTCCGGCTGGCCAGGCCGCTGGCGCCGGGCGCCGCGCTGGCGATGGAATTCGAGCTGGCCTTCGCCCCCGGCGGCATGCTCGGCCTGGGCCAGGATACGCCGGTGGTCGGCAACGGCACTTTCTTTAACAACAGCGTGCTGCCGCACATCGGCTACCAGCCATCGCTGGAATTGAGCGACCCGCGCGACCGCAGGCGCCACGGCTTGCCGGCCCAGGAGCGCGCCCTGGCGCGCGACGATGCCCGCGGCCTGGCCGATAATTACGTCAGCAACGACGCCGACTGGATCAGCTTCGATGCCACGGTCAGCACCAGCCCGGACCAGATCGCCATCGCTCCGGGCATGCTGGAAAACGAATGGACCGTCCGCGGCAGACGCTATTTCCACTACAAGATGGACAAGCCGATGCTGGACTTTTATGCCTTCCAGTCGGCCCGCTACGCCGTGCGCCACGACCGCTGGCAAGACGTCGGCATCGACCTGTATTACCACCCCGGCCACGAATATGACCTGGAACGCATGATCAGGGGCGTGCGCGATTCGCTCGACTATTACACCAGGAATTTCGGCCCGTATCCGCTGAAGGTGGTGCGCATCGTCGAGTTCCCGCGCTATGCCACGTTGGCGCAATCCTTCCCCGGCACCATCCCGTTTTCGGAAGGCCTGGGTTTCATCGCCAAGGTGGACGATAACAATCCCAAGGATATCAACTATCCGTATTACGTCACGGCGCATGAAATGGCGCATCAGTGGTGGGGCAACCAGCTCATCGGCGGGAATACGCGCGGCGCCACCGTGCTGAGCGAGACGCTGGCCGAATACTCGGCGCTGATGGTGATGAAAAACAGCGTAGGCCCGGCCAAAATGCGGCGTTTCCTGCGCTACGACCTGAATCGATACCTGTCGGGCCGCGCGATGGAAACCAAAAAGGAATTGCCGCTGGCGGACAATGAAAACCAGGGCTACCTCCATTACGCCAAGGGCAGCCTGGCCATGTACCAGTTGCAGGACGTGCTCGGTGAGGACAAGGTCAACGGCGTGCTGCGCGCACTGCTGGCCAGATACGCGTACGCCAGCAGCCCCTACCCCAGCGTTTCCGTGCTGGTCGATGCGCTGCGCAAGGTCACGCCGCCGCAAGACGCCTATCTGATCGACGATCTGTTCAATCACATCGTGCTGTATGAAAACCACGCGGTGTCGGCCAGTGCGCTCAGGCGGCCCGACGGCAAATACGAGCTGAGCTTGAAAGTGTTTGCCAACAAGCTGCACGCCAGCGAACTGGGCGAGGAAAAGGAAGTGCCGCTGAACGACTGGATCGACATCGGCGCCGACGACAAGGATGGCAATGGCCTGGTGCGCGAGCGCAGGCTGATCACGCAAAAGGACAATAGCTTCAAGCTCGTGCTCGGGGCCAGGCCGGTCAAGGCCGGCATCGACCCGGACAACAAGCTGATCGACCGCAAGCCGAACGACAACATGATCCAGGTGGAGTCGGCGGCGCCGTGAGCCGTGAGAACTCACCCTGAGAACCGATTAAAGAACACAGACGCATGACGATGAAAAACGTACCGCCCGAGTATGTGGGAGTATGGTGCCGCAGCGGCATCTGGCGCAGCAATGGCAGTAGCGACCTGAGCACCAAAGTGTGGTGGTTCCAGTCGTCGCGCTACCACATCGACCTGCGCATTCCGGCCGACCGGCCGTCGGTAGCGAGCGCCGCCGCACTGGCGCAGCTGGCGCCGGAGCAGCTGGCGCGCTTTGCTGCGCAAACCGGCTTTGCCGGCGTCACCGTCGTTGAGGGCGAGCGCTGCGAGTGGCGACCAGCCATCGCCTTCCCCGCCACCAGCGCCGACCTCGACGCCGGCTGGATGCGCTTCGACGATGCCGATCACATCCACGAGACCGGCCTCGACAAGAGCTACGAAGAAGACTGGTATCGCGAACCCGCCGGCCCCATGCACGGCGTGCGGCTGGAAGAAGTCAACGGCAACGCCATCGCCTATCTGCTGATCAGCGAACACTGGATGGCGTGGGCCTGCGGCCGTCCCGGCGATGCATTCCTTGCGGCGGCGCCGTCGCAGCTGGCTTGCAGCGAATTCACCGTGTATCGCCGCGACGGGCAATGGACCGCTATCGCCTCAAACTTTGGCTGGCGCGAGGGGCAATCGCTGGCGCTGAGCCTGGAGCAAGCCTTGCAATGGCAGCCTGGCGAAGTGATCGAATTGCCGATGGTGCACAGCGTGCCGTGGCGCGTGGCGGTATGAATAGCCGAGCGCGACCAGCGACCGCCCGGGTAAATCGCCGGGCAGCTTGAGGTTCCGGGCCAGCCGTTTTATTCGACGCTGGCGGCGGCTTTTTTAGGCGCTGCTTTTTTGGCGGGCGCTTTTTTCACCGCGGCTTTTTTGGCCGGGGCCGCTTTGGCTGCGGCGGCTTTCCTGGCTGGCGCCGCAGTGTCGGCCGCGCCTTCCGCGTCCCCGTCCGCTACCGCTGCGGCCTTGCCCTTGGCGGGCGGTTTAGCCTTGCGCTCTTCGAACTCGAAGCTGATCTTGCCATCCTTGCCCTTCACCAGGAAAGCCTTGAAGGGACGGCGCGTGCGCTGCGAAACAAAACCCGGCAATAAATCGGTCTTGCCGTCGTTGAGCAGCTTGGCCATTTGTTCCGGCAAGATCTCTTGCTGCAGGATGATGCGGCCGCTGCGGAAATCGCAAGCCTTCGGCTTCGCCATGCTGTGCTCGCAAACATAGGCCAGGCCCATTTCATAGACATTCCCATGGCACTTGGGGCAAGGTCCGAGCGCGGTCTGGCCGGTGAAATCGACGCCCTCGCCATCTTCGCCTTCGCCATCGTTCTGGCCGAAATCGAATTCCAGCTTGAAGTTATTGATGTCTTCGTCGCGCACGATGCGCAGGATGGCGGCGAACGGACGCCCCATCTTCGAGCGGAAACCCTGCAGCGGGCCGATGGTGCGGTTCTTCAGCAATTCCTCGACTTCGGCAATCTCGAACTGGCGGCTGCCCGGCGTCTTGCTCATCGAGAATTCACACTTGGTGCAGGCGAAACGGCGGTAGTTTTCCTTGACCACGCTGGCGCAATTCGGGCACGGCGTGGTCAGCGTCGCATACTCGCCCGGGATGGTGTCGTTGTCGTATTCCTTGGCGCGCTTGACGATGATTTGCGTCATCTGGGCGATTTCGCGCATGAATTCCTCGCGCGAGATGCGGCCCTTTTCCATTTGCGACAGCTTGTATTCCCATTCGCCCGTCAATTCCGGTGCCGTCAATTCATTGACGCCCAAGCCTTTCAGCAAGGTCATCAGCTGCGACGCCTTGGCGGTCGGGATCAGCTCGCGCCCTTCGCGGATCAGGTATTTCTCGGTCAACAGGCCCTCGATGATGGCCGCGCGCGTCGCCGGCGTGCCCAGGCCCTTCTCGGCCATCGCCTCGCGGAACTCGTCGTCGTCGATCAGCTTGCCCGCGCCTTCCATCGCCGACAGCA
>DASYLQ010000295.1:0-13199 GCA_036009485.1 Janthinobacterium sp. | reverse complement strand
CGCATCGAAGGGATCCAGCGTACCGAAGCCGGCACCGTGTTCAGTTACCTGCCGGTGCGGGTGGGCGAAACCTTCAACGACGACAAGAGCATCGCCGCCATCAAGGCGCTGTACGCCACCGGCTTTTTCAAGGACGTCCGCCTGGAAGTCGACGGCGACGTGCTGGTCGTACTGGTCGAGGAGCGCCCGGCCATCGCCGCCGTGGACTTCACCGGAGCCAAGGAATTCGAGAAGGACGTGCTGGTCAAGGCGCTCAAGGAAATCGGCGTCGGCGAAGCGAAAATTTTCGACAAGGCTTCGGTCGACCGCGCCGAGCAGGAGCTCAAGCGGCAATACCTGTCGCATGGCCTGTATGGCGTGAAGATCACCACCACCGTCACGCCGATCGAGCGTAACCGCGTCAACGTGACGTTCGCGGTGGACGAGGGCGAGGTCGCGCGCATCAAGCAGATCAGCATCGTCGGCAACAAGACCTTCTCCGACAAGGAACTCAAGGATGAGCTGGCGCTGAACACCGGCGGCTGGTTCAGCTGGTACACCAAGTCGGACCAGTATTCGAAGACCAAGCTGAATGGCGACATCGAGACGCTCAAGTCCTTTTACCTGAACCGCGGCTACATCGAGATGCAGGTCGACTCGACCCAGGTCTCGATCACGCCGGACAAAAAAGACATCTACATCACCATCAACATCACCGAGGGCCAGCAGTACAAGGTTGCCGGCATCAAGCTGGATGGCGAGACCTTCGGCCGCGAAGAGGAACTCAAGTCGCTGATCCTGCTGAAGCCGGGCGAGACCTATTCGGGCGAGCTGCTGACCGCAAGTAACAAGCGTATCCAGGACCGCATGGGCAACTTCGGCTACGCCTTCGCCAACGTCAACGCCAACCCGGACATCAATCGCGACAAGCGCGAAGTCTCGTTCACCTTCTTCGTCGATCCGGGCAAGCGCATCTACGTGCGCCACATGAGTATCTCGGGCAACACCACCACCCGCGACGAAGTGATCCGCCGTGAATTCCGCCAGTTCGAATCGTCCTGGTACGACAGCAACAAGATCAAGCTGTCGCGCGACCGCGTCGACCGCCTCGGCTACTTCAAGGACGTCACCGTCGACACGCCGGAAGCGCAGGGCACCTCCGACCAGGTCGACGTCAACCTGGCCGTGGTGGAACGGCCGACCGGTAACTTCACCATCGGCGGCGCCTTTTCGCAGGCGGAAAAATTCACGCTGTCGACGTCGGTCCAGCAAGCCAACTTCGCCGGCAGCGGGAATACCGTCGGCATCGACCTGAACACCAGCAAATACAGCCGCACGATCTCGCTGTCCGGCACCAATCCGTACTACACGGACGACGGCGTATCGCGCAGCTTCGAGCTGTACTCGCGCACCACGCGTCCGCCGGCCGTCAACATCGGCGCCTACACCATCAAGCAGACCGGCACCCGCGTCAGCTACGGCGTGCCGTTCTCGGAAGTCGACACGATCTTCTTCGGCATCGGCGTCGAACACTCGACGGTGGAAACCGACGCCACCAGCCCGGTCTACTTCCAGCAATACGTGCGCGACCAGGGCGGCCCGGTCAGCGGCATCGGCTCGGTCAGCACGAATGCGGTGCCGATGACGGCGGCCTGGGCGCGCGACAACCGCGACAGCACCCTGACGCCGACCCTGGGCCACTACCAGCGCGTCAATCTGGAGGTCGACCTGATCGGCGACACCAAGTATTTCCGCGCGGTGTACGAAAACCAGTACTACCAGCCGCTGACCCGCAACGTCACGCTGGCGCTGAAGGGCGAGGCCGACTACGGCCATGGCATCGGCGACCACGTCTTCCCGGTCTTCAAGAACTTCTATGCCGGCGGCATCGGCTCGGTGCGCGGTTATCAAAGCTCGTCGCTGGGCGCGGTCGATCCGACCACCTTCGACGCGCTGGGCGGCGCCTCTCGCCTGATCGGCAACCTGGAATTCCAGATGCCTTTCCCGGGCTCGGGCAAGGACCGCAGCCTGCGCTGGTTCGTCTTCGCCGACGGCGGCCAGGTCTACCAGGAAGGGCAGAAAATGCGCCTGTCCGAGCTGCGCTACTCGACCGGCCTGGGGATCAGCTGGATTTCGCCGGTGGGGCCGCTGAAGATCAGTTACGCCAAGCCGCTGAACGCCAAGATCAACGATCGCCTGGAACGCTTCCAGTTCCAGATGGGCACCGGCTTCTGACGCTGGCCAAGCTGGAACCTACCTTTGAAACACGGAGAATTTACGTTGAAGACCGCATTCGCTATCCTGCCCAAGTATTTTGCCATGCTTGTCTTGTGCTGGAGTTCGATGGCGCCGGCCCAGGCCCAGGCCCAGGCTGCGGCGCCGGTGTCGCGCATCGCCACCTTCAGCGCCGAGCGCATCTATGCCGAATCGAAGCAGGTCAAGCGCGCCGAGGAAAAGCTGGCGCAGGAATTCAAGGGCCGCGAGAGTGCCCTGAACGACATGGCGCAGCGGCTGAAGAACGCCACCGACAGCCTGGAGAAGGATATGTCCAGCCTCGGCGATGCCGAGCGGGCGCGGCGCCAGAAAGAGAATTTTGAGCTGGACAAGGAATTCCAGCGCCGCAAGCGCGAATTCCAGGAAGACGTCAGCCAGCGCCGCAACGAGGAACGCGCGGCGATCGCCGAGAAGGCCGGACGCATCATCCGCCAGATCGCCGAAGCGGACGGCTACGACGTCGTGCTGCAGGATCCGATCTGGTTCAATCCGCGCATCGACATCACCGACAAGGTGATTTCGGCGCTGGACAAGTAATGACAATGTGGCCGGCGCCTGGCGCCGCCGATAACGATGGATTGGAAAGACAAGATGGGCACTCGACTAGGAGAATTGGTCGAACGCTTGGGAGGGCAGTTGACGGGCGACCCGAACCTGCAGGTGGACGGGATCGCACCGCTGGACGAGGCCGGCGTTTCGCACATCAGCTTTCTCAGCAATGGTAAATTCCGCGGCCAGGCCGCGGCCAGCCAGGCGGCGGCGCTGATCCTGGCGCCGGCCGACGCGGCCTTCGTCGCCGAAACGTATGCCGGCGCGCGCATCGTCACCCCCAACCCGTATGTGTACTTCGCCCGCGCGGCGCAGTTCTTCGAGTCGCTCGAGCGCAGCGCGCCGCTGCCCGGCATCGCGCCCAGCGCCGTCGTCGACGCCACGGCGCAGGTCGATCCCGGCGCGCATATCGGGCCGCAGGTGACCATCGAGGCCGGCGCGGTGATCGGCGCCGGCTGCGTGATCGATGCCGGCTGCGTGATCGGGCGCGAGGCGGTGATCGGCGAGGACACGCATTTCTTCGCCAACGTCACCTTCCACGCCCGCTGCCGCATCGGCCGCCGCGGCATCATCCATTCCGGCGCCGTGATCGGCACCGACGGTTTCGGCTTCGCCAACGAGGGCGGCGTCTACATCAGGATCCCGCAGACCGGCCGCGTGGTCATCGGCGACGACGTCGACATCGGCGCCAATACCACGATCGACCGCGGCGCGCTGGCCGACACGGTGATCGAGGACGGGGTCAAGCTGGACAACCAGATCCAGATCGGCCACAACTGCCGCATCGGCGCGCACACGGCGATGGCCGGCTGCGTCGGCGTCGCCGGCAGCGCCGTGATCGGCAAATACTGCACCTTCGGCGGCGCCGCGATGGTGCTGGGCCACCTGAGCATCGCCGACCGCGTCCACGTGTCGTCGGGCAGCATGGTCTCGCGCTCCATCCTCGAGCCGGGCCAGTACACCGGCTTCTACCCGCTGGCGAAGAACGCCGACTGGGAAAAAAGCGCGGCGATCGTGCGCAACCTGGCGGGCATGCGCGAGAAGATCCGCACGCTGGAAAAAACAATTAAAACACTGATGAAGCAAGACGAAAAATGACTACTAGCGAAAACAAGACCCTCGACATCCACCAGATCAAGCAATACCTGCCGCACCGCTATCCGATGCTGCTGGTCGACCGCGTGCTGACCTGGGAAGCCGGCAAGACCATCACGGCCATCAAGAACGTCACGGCCAACGAGGAATTCTTCAACGGCCATTTCCCGCACAAGCCGGTGATGCCGGGCGTGCTGATGATCGAGGCGATGGCGCAGACCGCCGCCATCCTGTCCTTCCTGACCATGGACCTGAAGCCGGACGAAAACTCGGTGGTGTACTTCGTCGGCATCGACAACGCCCGCTTCAAGCGTCCGGTCGAACCGGGCGACCAGCTGAAGATGGACGTCGAGATCCTGCGCGTCGCGCGCGGCATCTGGAAATACAAGGCCGTCGGCAGCGTCGACGGCAAGGTCGCCGTGGAAGCGGAACTGATGTGCACCATCCGCAGTTCCGCCGACGCCAGCCAGCCGGCCGCGGGGCAGTAAGATGGCGACGATCCATCCGACCGCCATCGTCGATCCCGGCGCGCAGCTCGACAGCTCGGTCGAGATCGGCGCCTATTCGATCATCGGCCCGCACGTCTGCATCGGCTCCGGCACCAGGGTCGGCCCGCACGTGGTGATCGAGGGCCACACGACGATCGGCAGCGACAACAAGTTTTTCCAGTTCTCCTCGATCGGCGCCGCGCCGCAGGACATGAAGTGGAAGGGCGAGCCGACGCGCCTGGAAATCGGCGACCGCAACACCATCCGCGAATTCTGCACCTTCAATATCGGCACCGCGCAGGACGCCGGCGTGACGCGGCTCGGCAACGACAACTGGATCTCGGCCTACGTCCATCTGGCGCACGATTGCCAGGTCGGCAGCCACACGGTCTTTTCCAACAATGCGCAGCTGGCCGGCCACGTGCAGATCGGCGACTGGGTCATCATGAGCGGCTTCGCCAATGTCCACCAGTTCTGCAAGATCGGCGCCCACGCCTTCGTCGGCATGAGCACCAGCCTGACCCAGGACGTGCCGCCGTTCGTGCTCTTGAGCGGCAACCCGGCGGCGGCGCACGGCGTGAATGTGGAAGGCTTGAAGCGGCGCGGTTTCAGCCGTGCCCAGATCGACGGCATCCGCAGCGCCTACAAGCTGATCTACCGTTCCGGCCTGACGCTGGAAGAGGCAAAGGCCGCCCTGCTGGAAGAGGAAAACGCGACGCCGGAA
The DNA here is from genome assembly GCA_036009485.1 of Janthinobacterium sp. GTDB lineage: Bacteria > Pseudomonadota > Gammaproteobacteria > Burkholderiales > Burkholderiaceae_D > Janthinobacterium. The sequence continues at coordinate 8,090 of DASYLQ010000295.1, read as the reverse complement.
GCGGCCGAGCAGATCCGCGCCATGCGCGAATTCCTGGGCAGCGCAAGCCGTGGCATCGTCCGCTGACAGCGCTTCGGCCGCCGCCTCGTCCGCCGCTCCGGCCATCGCGCTGGTCGCCGGCGAGGCGTCGGGCGACCTGCTGGCCAGCCGCCTGCTGTCCGGCCTGCGCCCGCAACTGCCGGATGCGCGCTTCCACGGCATCGGCGGCCCGCACATGGCGCAGCAGGGTTTCGTCTCCGACTGGCCGATGGAGCGCCTGACGGTGCGCGGCCTGCTGGCGGTGATCCCGCGCTACCGCGACATCAAGGGCATCCAGAACGCGCTGCGCGACCGCTTGCTGGCCGAGCGGCCTGCGGTCTTCATCGGCGCCGATTATCCGGGCTTTAACCTCGGCCTGGAAATGCAGCTGAAGGCGGCCGGCATCCCCACCGTGCATTACATCGGGCCGCAGATCTGGGCCTGGCGCGGCGGCCGCATCAGGAAGATCGTCAAGGCGGTCTCGCACATGCTGGTGGTGTTCCCGTTCGAGGAAGCGATCTACCGCGACGCCGGCGTGCCGGTGACCTATGTCGGCCATCCGCTGGCCGAAGTGATCACCATGCGCCCCGACGAGGCGGCGGCGCGGCGCGCCCTCGGCCTGGCGCAGGACGCGAATGTCGTGGCGCTGATGCCGGGCAGCCGCATGTCCGAACTGAAGTACAACGTCGCCGCCTTCGTCGGCGCCGCCAGACTGCTGCTGCGGCGCGACAAGTCGCTGCGCTTCGTGGCGCCGATGGCGGGCGAGCGGCAGCGCCAGTATTTTCTCGAACTGGTGGCGCAGGCCGGTCTGGGCGACGTCGAGGTGCAACTGCTCGACGGCCAGTCGCACGCCGCCATCTGCGCCGCCGACGCGGTGCTGGTGGCGTCCGGCACGGCGTCGCTGGAAGTGGCGCTGTTCAAGAAGCCGATGGTCATCGCCTACAAGATGATGGCGGCCGAATGGCAGATCCTGCGCCATTTCGGCTACCAGCCGTGGATCGGCCTGCCGAACATCCTGGCGCGCGAATTCCTCGTGCCCGAGCTGCTGCAGGACGCCGCCAGCCCGGCCGCGCTGGCCGAAGCCATGTGGCGCCAATTGAGCGACGCGCCCGGCCGCCTGCGCCTGGCGCAGCGCTTCACCGACCTGCACCACAGCCTGCTGCGCAACAGCGCGCAGGAAAGCGCCAACGCGGTCATGCAGGTGATCGCCGCGTCCTCGTCCACATCCTTGCGCCCGGATTGATTAAACAGTGAAACCAGTGAAAAACATCTATCCCGGCCTGTTCGACGACTTGCCATTCTCCCTGGACGAAATCATTTGCGGCGTCGACGAGGCCGGCCGCGGCCCGCTGGCCGGGCCGGTCTTCGCCGCCGCCGTCATCCTGCATCCGCAGCGGCCGATCGACGGCTTGCGCGACTCGAAAAAACTCAGCGCGGCCAAGCGCGACCAGCTGGCGCCGCTGATCAAGCGCGATGCGCTGGCCTGGGCCATCGCCGAATGTTCCGAGGCCGAGATCGATGAACTGAACATCCTGCAGGCGACCATGCTGGCGATGCGCCGCGCGGTGGAAGCGCTGCACACGGCGCCGACGCTGGCCCTGATCGACGGCAACCGCTGCCCGGTGATGGCGATCCAGGCCATGGCCATCGTCGAAGGCGACGACAAGGTCGATTCGATCTCCGCCGCCTCCATCCTGGCCAAGACCGCGCGCGACGCCGCGCTGCTGGCGCTGCACCAGGTGTATCCGCAATACGCGTTCGACCAGCACAAGGGGTATCCGACCGCGCTGCACCTGGAGCGGCTGCGGCTGCACGGCGTCTCGCCGGTGCACCGCCGCTCGTATGCGCCGGTGCGCGCCTTGCTGGGGCGTGAAGCGGAGCCCGGCGTGGATTCGGGCTTCGGCCTGAAGCTGGCGGCAAGGAGCTTATGAAGCTGATCTCGTCGCGCGAGAATGCGCTGTACAAGGAACTCAAGCACCTGGCCGGCAGCGCGCAGGCGCGGCGCAAGGCGGGCCGCACCCTGCTCGACGGCGTGCACCTGTGCCAGAGCTACCTGCAGCTGCGCGGCTTGCCGCCGCAATGCATCGTCAGCGAAAGTGCGCTGGCCAAGCCGGAGGCGGCCGACATCGTCGCCCGCTGCGAAGCGGGCCAGGTCGTCTGCATCGCCATGCCGGACAGCCTGTACGGCGCCCTGAGCCAGGTCGAGCATGGCGTCGGCATCCTGTTCGTCATCGACACCCCGGAGCGGGCGGTGCCGGCCGCGCTGGCGGAATCGGCGGTATTGCTGGACAATCTGCAAGACCCGGGCAACGTCGGCTCGATTCTGCGCAGCGCGGCGGCGGCCGGCATCCGCCAGGTCTACTGCAGCGGCGGCACGGCGTTTTGCTGGTCGCCGAAAGTGCTGCGGGCGGCGATGGGCGCGCATTTCGTCCTCGAGATTTTCGAAAACGTCGACCTGGCGGCGCTGATCTCGGCATCGGGCGTGGCGGTGCTGGCCACCAGCGGCTATGCCGAGCAGCGCCTGTACGAGGTCGACCTGCGGCGCCCGGTGGCCTGGCTGCTGGGCCATGAAGGGCAGGGCGTGGCGGACGACCTGCTGGCGCTGGCGACGCACCGCGTGGTCATCCCGCACCTGGGCCAGGTCGAGTCGCTCAACGTCGCGGCTTGCGCGGCAGTATGCTTTTTCGAGCAGGTAAGGCAAAATCAGGCCTGAGCCGGCCAAAATTTCAGGCGGCAATCACGCAGCACCGGATCGCAGCACTGGATCGTAGCACTGGATCGTAGCACTACAACGGAGCATCAATGGACATCGCGCATTTACACTTCCTGGTTGCCGAGGGCGGCCAGCCGCAGCGCCAGGCGCTGGTGGAGATGCTGGCCCAACTCGGCGCCGCCCGCATCACCGAGGTGCCGGACGGCCAGACGGCGCTGCGCAGCCTGCTGCCCGGCATCGTCCCGGCGGTGAACATCGGCGTGGTCGAACTGTCGCTGCCCGGCATGGACGGCCTGGAGCTGATCCGCCACCTGGCCGACTTGAAATGCGGCGCCGGCATCATCATCGTCGGCGCGCAAAGCAGCTCGGTGCTGTTCTCGGTCGAGACCATGGCGCAGGCCTACGGCGTGAATATCCTCGGCACCATCGCCCATCCGGTCAGCGCGCCCAAGCTGGAAGCGCTGATCGCCAATTACGTGGCGCCGGAAGAGGTGCCGCCGGTGCGGCCGGAGCGGCCCGTGTTCACTTTCGCCCAGGTCGGCCTGGGCTTGCAGGCGCGCCAGTTCGAGCCGTATTTTCAGCCCAAGATCGAGCTGGAAACAGGCCAGGTGAAGGGCCTGGAAATGTTCGCCCGCTGGGTCCACCCGGAACATGGTGACCTCGGGCCGGCTGCCTTCATCGACGCGCTGGAGGCCAACAACCGCGTCGATTTCCTCGACTGGAGCATGATCGAAAAATCGGTGGCGGCCTGCCGCGCGCTGCACGACCAGGGCATCCCGATCTCGATCTCGATCAACGTCGCCCCGCCGACGCTGGCGCAACCGTCGTTCCTGGCGCAGATCAACGCCTGCCTGGCGCGGCACCGCATCCTGGCCGACTACATCACGTTCGAGATGACCGAATCGGCGGTGCTGAGCACCGACCCGCATTTCCTCGAACGCCTGCTGCGCCTGCGCATGCAGGGCTTCGGCCTGGCCATCGACGATTACGGCACCGGGCGCTCGAACCTGCAACTGCTGGCGCGGATACCGTTTTCCGAGCTGAAGATAGACCGCAGCTTCGTCGACGGCGCCTCGAAGCGGCGCCCGCTCGGCACCGTGCTGAGTTCCTGCCTGGGGCTGGCGCGCAGCCTGGAGCGGCCTTCGGTGGCGGTCGGCGTCGAGACCAGGGAAGACTGGGATTTCCTGCAGCGGCTGGGTTGCACCTACGCCCAGGGTTATTACATCGCCAAGCCGATGCCGGTCGACGCTTTTCCCGCCTGGCTGGAAGACTGGCGCCATTTTTTCTGACTTTTTGACGCCGGCGCCCATCCATGCCGACAATTGCCGGGCTAAAACCCGCCTTTTAGTCGCTTGGATTTTTAACCGTCAGCATATAATTTTATTTTCTATCATGCGACGGCGGCTGTTTTGGAGAGTTCGGCACAAGAGCGGCAAGCGCCATACGGCCTGGAACAAATCGTCGGCGATATCGCCCGCAGCATCCAGTTGCGCATCGAAAAACGCCTGCACGAAGCGCTGGCCTGCATCGACGGCATCCTGGAAAAAGTCCCGCATTTCGCTCCCTGCCTGCTGAACCGCGCCGCGATACTGGCCGACCTCGGACGTTACGAAGAGGGCCTGGCCGACTGCAAAAAATATATCGCCCATGCGCCGGCGGACCCGGGCGCCATGCAAATCCGCGACAATATGCGCGACGCGGCGATCGCCTTCTTCCGGCAAAAACTGGCGGCCGATCCGCACGATACCGACGCGCTGTTCAGGCGCGCCAATGTGCACCTGCACAGCGGCGACCCGGCCCAGGCCGAGCGCGAATATGCCGCGCTGCTGCGCCTGAACGAGGGCCACCAGGGCGCCCTGGCCAACCAGGCTTATGCGCTGCTGGCCCTGGACCGGCATGAGGAAGCCCTGGCCGCCTATGAGCGCCTGCGGGTGCTCAACCCCGGCGACGCCTTCAACCACTACAACCGCGGCAATGTACTGAAAGACCTGGGCCGCGCCGGCGCCGCGCTGGCCGCCTATCGGCAAGCCGTGTTGTTGAAGCCGGACCTGGCCGAGGCGCGCGTGGAAATCGGCTTCCACCAGCTGGTGGCAAGCGAATTCGCGCAGGGCTGGCCCTGGCTGGAATGGCGCTGGGCCGGCCGCGCGATGAAGCCGCATTACCTGAAAACGGCGCAGCCGCCGTGGCTGGGCGACAGCGATGCGGCGGGCAAGACCATCCTGGTCTGGGCCGAGCAGGGGCTGGGCGACAGCATCCAGTTTGCCCGTTTTGTGCCGCTGCTGGCCGACATCGCCGGCCAGGTCGTGCTGCGCGTCCCGGCCACGCTGGTCGCCCTGCTGCAGTCGCTGGATCGCCGCGTGCGCGTCATCGGGGAAGAGGAAAGCCTGCCGGCATTCGATTGCCATTGTCCTTTGATGAGCCTGCCGCTGGCGCTGGGGATGAAGCGCATGCCGCCGATGCCTCAAGCGCAACGCTTCGTGCCGGACCCCGCCCGGGAAGGGCATTGGCAGGCGTGGCTGGGGCCGCGGCTGCGGCCGAGGATAGGGCTGGCATGGAGCGGCAAGCAAGTCGGCCACCTGAATCCGACGCGCGACATGCCGCCGGCGGCGCTGCTGCCGCTGGCCGATATCGACGCCGATTTCATCTGCCTGCAAAAGGATATTTCAGCTGCCGACGCGGACCTGCTGGCGCACCTGCCGGGATGGCGCGCGCCCGGCCGGTCGCTGTCCGACTTCGCCGACACCGCGGCATTGATCGCACAGCTGGACCTGGTGGTCAGCGTCGACACGTCGGTGGCCCACTTGGCGGGCGCGCTGGGCCAGCCTTGCTTCCTGCTGCTGCGCCACTCGGGAGAATGGCGCTGGCTGTCCGGGCGCGCCGATACGCCCTGGTATCCCTCGATGCGCATCTTGCGCCAGCGCGCGCGCGGCGACTGGGCCGGCGTGGTCGCCGAGTTGCGCGGCGAATTGAGGCAGGCGATGAGCCGGACGCTTTAATCCTCGCGCCGGCTCGGTTTGACTTCCTGCAAAATCGTCGTCGAGATTTCCTCGATCGACTTGGTGGTCGAGGAGAGCCAGCGTATGCCCTCCCGCTTCATCATCTTTTCCGCCTCGTTGACTTCATAGCGGCAATTCTCGATCGACGCATAGCGGCTGCCGGCCATGCGTTCGTTGCGGATTTCGGCCAGGCGCTCCGGCGTGATGGTCAGGCCGAACATCTTCTGCTTGAACGGGTGCAGCGCCGAGGGCATGCGGCCGCGCTCGAAATCGTCCGGGATCAGCGGATAATTGGCCGCCTTCAGCCCATATTGCATCGCCAGGTACAGGCTGGTCGGCGTCTTGCCGGAGCGCGACACCCCGACCAGGATCACGTCCGCCGACGACAGGTTCTTGTGCGACTGGCCGTCGTCGTGCGCCAGCGAGAAGTTGATGGCTTCGATGCGGTTCTTGTATTCCTCGCTGTCGACGATATTGTGCGAGCGGCCGATGGTGTGCGTCGATTTCACGCCCAGTTCCTGTTCCAGCGGCGCGACGAAGGTCTGGATCAGGTCCATGTGCAGCGCCTTGGCCTGGCGGATCACATGCGACAGCTCGGTCTTGACCAGGGTCGAGAAGATGATGGGGCGCTGGCCGTCGCTGGCGAAGGCTTCGTTGATCTTGCGCGCCGCGTCGTAGGCCTTGTCCAGCGTGTCGATGAAAGGCAGGCGGATTTGCCTGAATCGCAACTCGAATTGCGACAGCACCGAGTGGCCAAAGGTTTCGGCCGTGATGCCGGTGCCGTCGGAGACGAAGAACACGGTGCAGGCCGCGGCGGGAAGGGAGGGACGCGTATCTTGGGTCATATAGTTAACCAATTGAGTTGTGCGCTGTCAATTTACCTGACAGGCTGTAAAATACCGGCAATTGTAGATTGTGCTGCACGGCGAACAGAATAACAAGACAGGGTTTGGCCCCCGCCGTGGCCCGGCACCGCAGGCAGATTTCTATCATCAAGTAAGGGTGTCATTATGACTAGCTTGTCCAACGCAGTATTGCAGCAGCAGGATGACGGGGATGCGGTATACGTCGCCTCGTTTGAAAATTTGCGCATGACGGATGTCGAATCCGTCGGCGGCAAAAACGCTTCCCTGGGGGAGATGATCAGCCAGCTCGCCGAAGCCGGCGTGCGGGTGCCGGGCGGCTTCGCCACCACGGCGCAGGCTTTCCGCGACTTCCTGTCGTATAGCGCCAACGGCGACCTGCCGCTGGCAAAGCGCATCGAAAACCGACTGGCCGACCTGAACATCGACGACGTGCGCGCGTTGGCCGCGGCCGGCGCCGAGATCCGCAAGTGGATCGTCGAAACCCCGTTCCAGCCGCGCCTGGCCGCCGAGATCAAGCAATTCTACGACCGCCTGGCGGCCGATTCCTCGACCGAGATGTCGTTCGCCGTGCGCTCGTCCGCCACCGCGGAAGACTTGCCTGACGCTTCCTTCGCCGGCCAGCAAGAGACCTTCCTGAACGTCGTCGGCATCGACAACGTGCTCGACGCGATGAAGCAGGTCTTCGCCTCGCTGTACAACGACCGCGCCATCTCCTACCGCGTGCACAAGGGCTTCCTGCACGCCGAAGTGGCCCTGTCGGCCGGCGTGCAGCGCATGGTGCGCTCCGACCTGGGCGCCGCCGGCGTCATGTTCACCATCGACACCGAATCCGGCTTCAAGGACGTGGTCTTCGTCACCTCCAGCTACGGCCTGGGCGAAACGGTGGTGCAGGGCGCCGTCAATCCGGACGAATTCTATGTCCACAAGCCGATGCTGGAACTGGGCAAATCGCCCGTCATCCGCCGCAACATCGGCTCGAAACTGATCAAGATGGAATTCACCAGCGAAGCCAAGGCGGGCCGCTCGGTGCGCACCGTCGACGTCCCGGTCGAGCAGCGCAACCGCTATTCGCTGGAAGACAGCGAAGTGGTGGAACTGGCCAAGTACGCCGTCATCATTGAAAACCACTACGGCCGTCCGATGGACATCGAGTGGGGCAAGGATGGCCGCGACGGCAAGCTGTACATCCTGCAGGCGCGTCCGGAGACCGTCAAGTCGCAGCAGAAATCGACCGATGCGCAGCAACGCTTCAAGCTCAAGACCAGCGGCACGGTGCTGGCCTCGGGCCGCGCCATCGGCCAGAAAATCGGCGCCGGTCCGGTGCGCGTCATCACCGACCCGGCCGACATGGAACGCGTGCAGCCGGGCGACGTGCTGGTGGCCGACATGACCGACCCGAACTGGGAGCCGGTCATGAAACGCGCCGCGGCGATCGTCACCAACCGCGGCGGCCGCACCTGCCACGCCGCGATCATCGCCCGCGAGCTGGGCGTGCCG
>DASYLQ010000294.1:0-3974 GCA_036009485.1 Janthinobacterium sp. | reverse complement strand
GGAATATACCAAGAGGGAGGTGGCAGACGCGAAACTGATGCAACTTTTTACAATTGACATAACGCTGGCTGAAGGCCGGTGCGGCCGCCTGAGGCCGAGGGCGGCAGGCGGCGGGTGAGGTTCAAATCGTGCTCCGGGCGGTTTGAGTGGTTGCCTGAGCCCGTTCTTCGTTCAGCGATTGCTGTTTTTCCTCGGCGCTCATGCGCTTGGCGCTGATGACGACCACCGGCATGTCGCCCGCGGCGGTAACGGCGCTGCGGGCGTCGGCCTGGGCTTCCGGCAGCGTGCCGACATAGACGGCCGAGCAAGCCAGGGCCAGGACGACGATGAAGATGATTTCCATGTTTTTCAGGACGTTCATGACGATCTCCTTGTATGTGCTGCTGTATGTGCTGCGTGGGCGGCGGGTTGGTATGCGTGTACTGTAGCCATGCGCCGCGGCGAAGGCCATGCGCTTGCGACGGGCCGCATTTTTGGCGGGATAAAATGCATAAAAACGGCGCCGGAACGAGACTCCCCGCTCCGGTCCGGCGCCGTCGCGCAGAGCGGTTTTTTCCGTTCCCCCCGCTAGGCTGCACGAGAGCGCCGCGTGCGCTCGCCACAGGCAATTACACCGCGCACGGGGGGCCGATGCTCAGCTTTATTCACTCTGGTTTGCAAACCCTGGCGCAGCGCCGCCGCGCCAGGCGCCGCGCCGCCAACCTGCGCGCGGGCGCGCAGCCGCGCGGCCGGCCGGCCCAGGCCCAGGTCCAGGCTAAACCGGGCCGCGCCGCCTCTCTCGGGACGGAGCGACTGCTGAAACGGCCGGCCTTCCTGATCGGCGCGATCGGCTTGCTGGCGGGCGCCATCGGCGCCGCCGTCATTGCCGGACACGCGCGCCACCTGGGTGCGGCTACCTTGAACACGGCGCAGGCGGCCGAGCAGGCGCGCGCCGCCGACGCCTACCAGGCGGTGCTGCCCGGCGTGGCGTTCGGCGTGCCGGCCCGGCCCGGGCTGAGCCTGGCGCCGCAGCCCGGCGCCGCCTTGCTGGTCGCCGCCGGCATGCAGGCGGCGAAACCGGTGCACGTCGACCTGTGCAGCCAGTTGCTGGATCCGTCCAGGCCGCGCCTGTCGCCGCTACGCCTGGGCTACCGTTTCGACGACGTCAAACGCTGGGTCGCGCGCAACGAGGCCGCGCATGATCCTGTCACCTTGCGCAACGTGCTGCTGCTGGCCGACGCCGACGCCGATGCGGCTGGCGCCGCCGCATCCGCGCAGACCATGCCGGAAGTGCAGATCAGCGGCATGGCCACGCCCGATTTCGCCGACCCGCATAGCCAGCCGCTGCAACTCGACTGGCGCAGCACGGCGGGCGCCGCGCGCTGGATCGGCGACGCCAGCCTGGGCCGGATCGAGGAAGGGCCGAACGGCCGCGTGGCGCTGCGCCAGCAGGGCTGGCTGCTGTGGGGCGCGGCCGCGCTGCGCATCGAGCGCCGCGCCAGCGCCGCCTGTCCGCAGGCGGGCGAGCTGGTGGTGCAGATGGTGCGCATGCCGTCCGCGCGCGACGCCGCGGCGCAGGGAGCGCGGCCGGCGAAGGCGCTGGTGACGGCCTTCCCGGCCTGGGGCAAGCCGGTCAGCGCCTGGCTGGCGCCCGGCCAGTACCTGGTGCCGGCCACGCCGCGCAACAGCCTGGAAGACCAGGCCTTGTTCGACGCCTTGCAGGCGCGCGGACTGCTGCGCCTGACGGCGGCAGGGCGCATCGCCGCGGTGCCGCGCGACCTGCCCGCATGGCTGGCGTCCCCCGACGGCGGCCGCGCCGCCGGCCTGGCCGAATGGCGCGATGTCCGGCTCGACCAGGGCGCCGTCAAATTGATCAAGCGCCTGTACCGCCAGGCCGACGGCGCCTATGTGCGCCAGCAGATCGACGTCTACAACGGCGAGCTGGAATTGCTGGCCTGGCGCGCCAGGCCGAACGCCCTGGCGCCGGCGGCGGCGTGGTCGGCCGGCGCCGGCGCGGCGCCGCTGGCGGCGACCGGGCAGATGCCGGCGGCCGCCTCGCGCCTGTTCGCCGAAGTGCCGCAGGGCTGGTCGCCGTGGTTGCGCGCCGTGCCTGGCGCAGAACGGGGCCAGGGCCAGGGGCTGCACCTGGACCTGGCCCTGGCGCAGCCGGCCGGCGGCGGCGAACAGCTCGAACTGATGCTGATCGGCCGCGCCGGCGCCGTCAGCGGCGCGCGCCTGCACAGCGCGCCGGCCTGCAGCGGGCGCGCCTGTCCGTCGCCCGATGCGGTCCAGCATTTGTCGCTGGTCTTGCTGCCGGGCGCGCGTGCGGTGCGCATCGAGGTACGTCCGCTCGCCACGGCGGCGTTGGGCGGCCAGGGCGACCAGCAATACCGTCACCTGCGCCTGGCCGGCGGCAAGCTGGTCTGGCAGGCGCTGAACCAGGGCGGCGCCGCGGCGGCGCGGCCGCCAGCGCCGTCGCCGGTGCGGCTGGAAGACCGCAACGGCGTCTTGCTGTGGGCCGACGGCTCGCCGACCCAGCCGGCCATCGACGCCGGCCTGGCGCCGCTGCTGGGCTTCAACGCGGAGCATGCCAACAGCGTCGCCGGCATGCTGGCGCGCCTGCCGCTGCCGAGCAGCAGCCGGCTGTCGCTCGACTTGTCCCTGCAAACCCTGAGCCAGCATGCGCTGGAATGCGTCGGCATGCGCCGCGGCCATTGGGACGGCAAGACCTGCAGCGGCGGCCAGGCGGCGCCGGAAGGGCGCCACGCCGGGATGGTCATCCTGGATACCGAGACCGGCGACGTGCTGGCCGCGGCCGGCGCCGGCACGGGCCTGGTCGACAGCGCCAACTGGAGCGAGGTGCGCGATTTCGACCAGGCCAATCCGGCCCGCAGCCCGCTGCGCCTGCCCGCCTTCCAGCATGACGGCGGCGCCCACCAGAGTCCCGGCTCGACGTTCAAGGTGGTCAGCGCGCTGGGCCTGGAAATGGCGGCTGAAAACGACCCGCAAATCGACAGCCTGCTGGACGGCATGCCGCTGGCGGCGCTGAACCGGCTGGCGCGCCGGCGCGGCTTCGGTTTCGAGACCGAGGCCGCCACCTATCCGCAAAACCTGAAGCTGGCGCACATCACCAACTACAAGGAACAAAGCCTGGACCGGCGCGCCCAGGACGGCCGCCTCGGCCTGGCGCAGGCGCTGACCTACAGCCTGAATACCTGGTTCGCCTGGTCCGGCGAATTGAGCGACCGCAGCCTGTTCGGCCGGCCCGGCGGCGGCGCGCCGGACTTGCAGGCGCTCGACCCGGATGCGCTGGATGCGGTGCGGCCCATCGTCGCCGCCGCCCACCGCCTCGGCTTCGAGCAGGCGCTGCGCCTCGACGGCGGCTTGCTGCCGGCCGATTTCAACTGGTCGGCCTGGGATGCGCTGCAAGCGACGCCGGCGCATATCGACCCTATCCACACGCGCCATGAATTGCGCCAGATGGCCATCGGCCTGCGCATGCAGGCCACGCCGCTGCAGATGGCCCTGGCCGCCGCCGCCGTCGGCCAGGGCAAGGTGGTGGCGCCGCGCCTGCTGCTGACGCTAGGCGGCGCGCAAAGCAAGGTGCCGGACATGCCCGCCATCGGCGTGCGCCTCGACCGCATCCGCGCCGGCATGAAGGGCGTGATCGACGTCGGCACCGGCGCCGGCGCATTCAGGGCGCCGGCGCTGGCGCAGCTGCGCCATGGCTTTTACGGCAAGACCGGCACCGCGCCGGCCAGCGTCGCGCTGCCCGACGGCAGCCGGCGCGAGGTCGCCACGGTCTGGTTCACCGGCTGGCTGGAGCCGGGCAGCCTGCCGGGCCAGACGCATCGCCTGGCGCTGGCCGCCTTCGTCAGCCATTCCGACGCCACCGGCGGCGACCATGCGGCGCCGGTGGTGGCCGCCGTGCTGACCCAGTTGCTGGCGCAGAACGCCGAACAGAAGGCGAAATAGGCTTTTCCACTGTGCTATGC
>DASYLQ010000293.1:0-6148 GCA_036009485.1 Janthinobacterium sp. | reverse complement strand
CGAGCGCAAGCAGGCCGAAGCAGCGCTGCGCAAGGCGCACGAAGAGCTGGAAGGGCGCGTGCTGGAACGCACCAGCGCACTGCAGCGGAGTAACCGCCAACTGGCCTCCGAGGTGGCGGAGCGCCAGCGGGCCGAGGCGGTGCTGGCGCAACGCTCGCAGGAACTGGCGCGTTCGAATGCGGAACTGGAACAGATGGCCTATGTGGCATCGCACGACTTGCAGGAGCCGTTGCGCATGGTGGCCAGCTACATGCAACTGGTGGAGAAAAAATACCGGGACCGGCTCGATGCCGATGCCCATGAATTCATCGGATTCGCGGTCGACGGCGCCACGCGCATGCAAGCCTTGATCGACGATTTGCTGACATATTCGCGCCTGGGTTCCCGCGAGCACCCGCTGCAGCCGGTCGATTGCACCGCGGTAGTGGAAACGGCGCTGCGCTCGTTGCGCATGGCGCTCGAGGAAAGCGGCGGACAGATCCAGTGCGGCGCCTTGCCGGTGGTGATGGGGGATGCGGCGCAACTGACGCAATTGTTCCAGAACCTGATAGCCAATGCGATCAAGTTCCGTGGTGTTCAGCCCCCGGAAATTCATATCCATGCCGAACCGGAAGACGGCTTCTGGCGCTTCGCGGTGCAAGACAACGGCATCGGCATCGCGCCGGAATATGTCGAGCGGATCTTCGTCATGTTCCAGCGCCTGCACAGCCGCAGCAGGTATCCGGGCACCGGCATCGGGCTGGCGATATGCAAGAAGATCGTCGAGCGGCACGGCGGTCACATCTGGGTCGAGCCGGCGCCGCGGCAGGGCGCGACCTTCCTGTTCACCTTGCCGGGGGAAATATGTGATGAAGGCCTTGGCCATTCACCGGCCAGCTAGTATGATCTTGCTTCTTCGGAGTGTGGCGCAGTCCGGTAGCGCACCTGGTTTGGGACCAGGGGGTCCAAGGTTCGAATCCTTGTACTCCGACCAAGATTCAAGAAAAAAGACTCATCAGCTTTGGCTTTTGGGTCTTTTTTCTTTGGGTTTTTTCTATTGGGTCTACTTTTTTATCCCGGCCGCTTGGCGGCGATCGCATTGCCGGCGCGGCTGGCGCCCTTGCGGCCCAGGTGCTGCGAAATGAAGATGCCGGCGTCCACCACCGCATCCAGGTCGATCCCGGTGGCGATGCCCAGTCCCTGCATCAGGTACAGCACGTCTTCCGTGGCGACGTTGCCGGTCGCGCCCCTGGCATACGGGCAACCGCCCAGTCCCGACACCGACGAGTGGAAAATCGCGATGCCCACTTCCAGGCTGGCATAGATATTCGCCAGCGCCTGGCCGTAAGTGTCGTGGAAATGGCCGGACAATCCGCCGATGCCGAATTCGCGCATGGCGCGCTGCATCACCGCCTGCGTCTGGCGCGGGGTCGCCACGCCGATGGTGTCGGCGATGTCGATCTCGTCGCAACCGAGGTCGCGCATGCGTCCGACCACGTCGGCCACCGCGTCCAGCGGCACCTCGCCCTGGTAGGGGCAGCCGAAGGCGCAACTGATGCTGCCGCGCAGGCGCAGGCCGTGTTCCCTGGCCGCCCTGGCCACGCTCTCGAAGCGGGCGATCGATTCGGCGATCGAGCAGTTGATGTTCTTTTGCGAAAACGCTTCCGAGGCCGAGCCGAAGATCACCACCTCGTCCGCTTTCGCCGCCAGCGCGGCGTCGAAGCCCTGCATGTTCGGCGTCAGCGCGGAATAGATCGTGCCGGGACGGCGCGCGATGGCCGCCATCACCTCTTTGCTGCTGGCCATCTGCGGCACCCATTTCGGCGACACGAACGACGCCGCCTCGATATTGGCGAAACCGGCCTTGCTCAGGCGGTCCACCAGTGCCGTCTTGACCTCGGCGGAGATGGTTTCCTTTTCGTTTTGCAGGCCGTCGCGCGGGCCGACTTCGACAATTTTGACTTGCTTCGGCAAACCGGGCTGGCTGGCAGGTTGAGCAGGCATATCAATATCCTTCGCTGCGGTTGACGACATCGGCGATCGCCTTGCCGGCTTCGAGGTCGCGGATTTTTCCGGCGATCTGTTCGATGCTTTCGCGTCGCAGCGTCAGCGCCGCGATATGCGGCGTCATCGTGATGCGCGGCTCCAGCCAGAACGGATGCTGCGGCGGCAGCGGCTCGTGGCGGAAGACGTCCAGCGTGGCCCCGGCGATATGCCCGGACTTGATCAGCGCCAGCAGGTCCGGCTCGGCCACGTGGGCGCCGCGGGCGATGTTGACCAGGTAGGACGAGGGCTGCAGTTTCGACAGATTGGCGCGGTCCAGCAGGTTGGCCGTCTGCGGCGTCAGCGGCAGCACGTTGACCAGCACGCGGCTGCCGCGCAGGAAGCCGTCCAGGCCTTCCGCTCCGCAAAAGCAGGCGACGCCGGGCAAGTCCTTTTGCGTGCGGCTCCAGGCGCGCAGCGGGAAACCGAAATGCGCCATCGCGTCCAGCACGCGCCTGCCCAGCATGCCGGTGCCGAGCACGCCGACCGTAAAGTCTTCGCGGTGATGCTGCGGCAGTGGCGCCCACTGGCCGGTGCGCGCCTGCGCCTCGTATTCGCCGAAACGGCGGAAGTAACGCAGCACCGCATGCGCCACGTATTGCGCCATCTGCAAGCCCATGCCGGCGTCGCCCAGGCGCACCAGCGGAATGTGGCTGGGCACGCCCGTTCCCACCCCGTCGCCCATTTTCAGCAGCGCGTCGACGCCGGCGCCGGCGACGAAGATCGCCTTCACCTCGGTCAGTTCGCGCAGCATCGCCGCCGGCGGCAGCCACACCACGGCGTAGTCGCACGGCGGCGATTTTTCGCCCTCGCGCCAGAGCGCGATTTGCGCATCGGGCATCAGTGCGGCGAAATCGTCGACCCACGGTTGCGTATTGCCGTCGGCCCGGTAAAAAAGAATGCGCATATTTCCGTCCCCTTTCAAGTGGCCGCGAACACCAGCAGCGGGGCGCCATCCCCGACCTGGTCGCCGACCGCGTATAAGATTTCCTCGACCAGGCCGTCGTGCGGCGCGGCGATGGTGTGCTCCATTTTCATCGCTTCTATGATGACCAGCGCCTCGCCTTTCCTGACTTGCTGGCCCTTGCTGACTTGTATCGCGACCACCTTGCCCGGCATCGGCGCGGTCAGGCGGCCGCCTTCGGCTTCGGCCTCGCCGGCGTGCGCCATCGGATCCCGGTATTGCAGCGCGTAGTGGCGGCCGCCGCTGAAGACGTGGAATACCTCGCCGTCGCGGTGCACCGTGCCGCGCACGGCGCTGTCGCCCAGCCGGATGCTGAAAGCCGGGCCGTCGCGGCTGGCCAGCGTCAGCGCAACGCCGTTCAGCAGCCAGCCATCCTTGTCCCTTCCATTCCCATATTCGATGTCCGCCGCATAGGTCTTCGCATCGGTGCTCTGCGAATACTCGTCGGCGAAGGCCAGCCGGCGCCGCAATGGTCCGTTCATGCGCCAGCCCTGTCCATCGCCCCAGGGATCGGCGGCGCAGGCGCCCGACTGGGCTTGCGAGGTTTCTTTTTCCGACGCGATCAGCGCCACCGCGGCCAGCGCCAGCGCCGCTTGCGGCGCGGCGGCCGGCGCCGGGAACAGGGTGTCCCGGTGACGTTCGATCAAGCCGGTATCGAGCTCGGCGCCGGCAAAGGCGCTGCCCTCGACCAGACGCTTGAGGAAGGCGATATTCGTGGCCAGGCCGACGATGCGGTAGTCCGCCAGGGCCGACGACAGACGCGCCAGCGCTGCCTTGCGGTCGGCGCCCCAGACGATCAGCTTGGCGATCATCGGATCGTAAAACGGCGAGATCGCATCGCCCTGGCGCACGCCGGAATCGATGCGCACGCCGGCTGGAATGCCACCGCCGCCGCCGCCCAGCTCGAAGGCGACGGCGGCCGGCATGTCCAGGTAGCGCAAGGCGCCGATGGACGGCAGGAAGCCTTTTTCCGGATTTTCGGCATAGATGCGCGCCTCGATGGCGTGGCCGCGGATCTGCAATTCCGCCTGTTTTTTCGGCAGCGCTTCGCCGGCGGCGACGCGCAACTGCCATTCGACCAGGTCGGTGCCGGTGATCATCTCGGTGACCGGATGCTCGACCTGCAGGCGCGTGTTCATCTCCATGAAGTAAAAGGAGCCGTCCTGGTTGGCGATGAATTCCACCGTGCCGGCGCCGACGTAGCCGACCGCTTTCGCCGCAGCGACGGCGGCTTCGCCCATCGCTGCGCGGCGCTCCGGCGGCAGGCCCGGCGCCGGCGCTTCTTCCAGCACTTTCTGGTGCCGTCGCTGCACCGAGCAATCGCGCTCGAACAGGTAGACGCAGTTGCCGTGGGTATCGGCGAATACCTGGATTTCGATATGCCGCGGGCGCGACAGGTATTTTTCGGCCAGCACCTTGTCGTCGCCGAAGGAGCTGATCGCCTCGCGCTTGCAGGACGCCAGCGCGGCCTTGAAGTCGTCCGACTTGTCGATCACGCGCATGCCCTTGCCGCCGCCGCCGGCCGAGGCTTTCAGCAGCACCGGATAGCCGATCCGGTCGGCCTGCCGGTGCAGGAAATCCGCATCCTGGATATCGCCGTGATAACCGGGCACCAGCGGCACGCCGGCCTTTTCCATCAGCGACTTGGCCGCCGATTTCGAGCCCATCGCAAACATCGCCGCCGCCGGCGGACCGATGAATACCAGGCCGGCTTCGGCGCAGGCGTTGGCGAACTCGCCGTTCTCCGACAGGAAACCGTAGCCCGGGTGGATGGCCTGGGCGCCGGCGGCCAGCGCGGCGGCGATGATCCTGTCGCCGCGCAGATAGCTATCCTTGGCCGGCGCGGGGCCGATCAGCACCGCCTCGTCGCATACCGCGACGTGCTTCGCATCGGCGTCCGCGGCCGAATACACGGCGACGGTCCGGATGCCCATGCGGCGCGCGGTGGCGGCGACGCGGCAGGCGATTTCGCCGCGGTTGGCGATCAGGATTTTGGTGAACATGCGTCTCTCCCTATTCTCTTCAGCCTCGCGCTTTGTCGCGCGTTATTTTATGACTACCGGGGACTACGGCGACCTCGCCCCTTTCGATCAGCAGCCGCAGGCTTCCTTCGGCGCCGAATCGAGCGTGGCGGCGCGGGTTTTCAGGCCCAGCTTGTTCAACAGTGCACGGTCGTCCTCGGCTTCCGGATTGTCGGTCGTCAGCAGCTTGTCGCCGTAGAAAATCGAATTGGCGCCGGCCAGGAAGCACATGGCTTGCACCGCCTCGCCCATCTGGCGCCTGCCCGCGGACAGGCGCACCCGCGCCTTCGGCATCGTGATGCGCGCCACGGCGATGGTGCGGACGAATTCGAAGGGGTCGAGCGGATCGAGGCCGTGCAGCGGCGTGCCCTCGACCTGCACCAGGTGGTTCACCGGCACCGATTCCGGATACGGATTCAGGTTCGCCAGCTGGGCGATCAGGCCGGCGCGCTGCAGCCGCGTTTCACCCATGCCGACGATGCCGCCGCAGCAGACTTTCAAGCCGGCGTCGCGCACGCGGCCCAGGGTGTCGAGACGGTCCTGGTATTCGCGGGTCGAGATCACGTTGCTGTAAAACTCGGGCGCGGTGTCGAGGTTGTGGTTGTAATAATCCAGGCCGGCGTTCTTCAGGCGGTCGGCCTGGCCTTCTTCCAGCATGCCCAGGGTGGCGCAGGTTTCCAGGCCCAGGGCCTTCACTTCGCGCACCATTTCCTCGACCTTTTCCATGTCGCGCTCTTTCGGGCTGCGCCAGGCGGCGCCCATGCAAAAGCGCGTGGCGCCGTTTTCCTTGGCCTGGCGGGCGGCGTCCAGCACGGTGTCGATGTCGAGGATTTTCTTGGCTTCGACGCCGGTGTCGTAGCGCGCCGCCTGCGGGCAATAGGAGCAGTCTTCTTCACAGCCGCCGGTCTTGATCGACAACAGCGTCGCCAGTTCGACGTCGCCGTCCGGGAAGTTGGCGCGGTGAGTTTGTTGCGCCTGGAACATCAGCTCGTTGAACGGCAGCTCGAACAAGGCCAGCACGTCGGCCAGCGGCCAGGTGCTGGCGTTGTCCGGCACCTTGATCGGGGCCACAGGAGGGTGGAATGAAACTGCTTCGAATTGCGACATCATGATTCCTTGTGTTGTGCTAATCGCGCGAGGA
>DASYLQ010000292.1:0-6337 GCA_036009485.1 Janthinobacterium sp. | reverse complement strand
ATGCATATGCGTGACATCATCAAGGACCGCGCCATCGTCGCGGACGACTGGCAAGTGCTGCACCTGGCCGAGGGCGAGACCGCTGAAGGCGTCGCCATCCCCGAGGGCAAGGTCATCGTGCCGCTGGCAGTGTGGCAGGCGCGCCGCGACAGCCTGAAGGCACGCGGCGAAGTCGCCGTCTGGCTGGCCAGCGACGAGCGCCCTGAAGCGCTGAAGGACGACCTGGCTCTGCTTCCGCTGATCGCGATCGACTTCCCCAAGTTCGCCGACGGCCGCGGCTATTCGATCGCCTACAACCTGCGCGCCCGCTACAACTACCAGGGCGAGCTGCGCGCCATCGGCGACGTGCTGCGCGACCAGCTGTTCTACATGCAGCGGGTCGGCTTCAATGCGTTTGCGACACGGCCTGACCGCAGCATCGAGGATGCGCTGAAGGGCCTGACCGATTTCTCCGAAGCCTATCAGGCATCGTGGGACCAGAAGGCGCCGCTGTTCCGGCGCGTGCATCGCACGGCCGACGTGGAGCCTGCCACAAAATGATTTCTGCCGACTACGACGGCCTGGTCGCGGCCACCAAGGCGACCCTGGAACGCATCGCGTCCGACTTCACGCCGGCGGTGTTCGCCTCCAGCTTGGCAGCGGAAGACATGGTGCTGACCGACCTGATCCTGCGCGCGAAGCTGCCTATCCGCATCTTCACGCTGGAGACCGGGCGGCTGCACAAGGAAACGCTGGGCATGCTGGACCGCATCCATGAAACCTATGGCTATAACGTCGAGGCCTATCGCCCCGACACGGCCGCAGTCGACGCCTATGTGCAGCAGAACGGCCTCAACGCCTTCTACGACAGTGTCGAAATGCGCAAGGAATGCTGCCGCATCCGCAAGGTCGACCCGCTGAACCGCGCGCTCGCAGGCCAGCGCGCATGGATCACTGGCCAGCGCCGCGCGCAGTCGGCGACCCGCACCGAACTCGCGGTGCAGGAAGACGACGCCGCGCACGGCATGGCCAAGTTCAACCCGCTGGCTGACTGGTCGGAAGAAGACGTATGGCATTACATCCGCAGCAATAACGTGCCTTACAACCCGCTGCATGACCGCGGCTATCCATCGATAGGCTGCGAGCCCTGCACCCGGGCGATACAGCCGGGCGAAGACGTGCGCGCCGGGCGCTGGTGGTGGGAAAATCCGGAGTCCAAGGAGTGCGGCCTGCACGTGGTCGACGGCAAGCTCATCCGCATCAAACAAATTGCATAAGCCAGATCGGTATCCATCATGAACACAGCAGTCGAACAATTCCTGACCAACTCGGCGGCCAACCGCCACCTGGACTGGCTCGAGTCCGAGGCGATCCACATCATGCGCGAAGTCGCGGCCGAGTGCAGCAACCCGGCGCTGCTGTTCTCGGGCGGCAAGGACTCGGTGGTCATGCTGCGTCTTGCCGAAAAAGCCTTCCGTCCCGGCCGCTTCCCCTTCCCGCTGGTGCATATCGACACCGGCCATAACTTCGCCGAAGTCATCACCTTCCGCGACAAGCGCGTGGCCGAACTCGGCGAGCGCCTGATCGTCGGCTCGGTGGAAGATTCGATCCGCCGCGGCACCGTGCGGCTGCGCAACCCGGCGACCGACTCGCGCAATGCGGCGCAGGCGGTGACGCTGCTGGAAACCATCGCCGAGCACAAGTTCGACGCCTGCATAGGCGGCGCCCGCCGCGACGAGGAAAAGGCGCGCGCCAAGGAGCGCATCTTTTCCTTCCGCGACGAGTTCGGCCAGTGGAATCCGAAAGCGCAGCGGCCGGAACTGTGGGACCTGTATAACACCCGCGTCCATCCCGGCGAGAACATGCGCGTGTTCCCGATCTCGAACTGGACCGAGCTCGACGTCTGGCAATACATCGCCCGCGAAAAGCTGGAGCTGCCCAGCATCTACTTCGCGCATGAACGCCAAGTGATCCCGCGCAACGGCTTGCTGGTGCCGCTGACCGATCTCACTCCCGCCAGGGAAGGCGAGACGGTGGAAACCCGCGTGGTGCGCTTCCGCACCGTCGGCGACATCTCCTGCACCTGCCCGGTGTCGTCGGACGCCGCCACGCTCGAGCAGATCATCGCCGAAACCGCCGTCACCCAGGTGACCGAACGCGGGGCCACCCGGATGGATGACCAGACTTCCGAAGCCTCGATGGAAAAACGTAAGAAAGCAGGATATTTCTGATGAACGCAGCAGTCGACACCCCTTTGAACCCCACCACCATCGCCAGCGAGCGCGGCATGCTGCGCTTCATCACGGCCGGTTCGGTCGACGACGGCAAGAGCACGCTGATCGGCCGCCTGCTGTTCGACAGCAAGGGCATCTTCGCCGACCAGCTGGACGCCATGTCGCGTTCCAGGCACAAGCGCACCGTCGGCGACGCGGTCGACCTGTCGCTGCTGACCGACGGCCTGGAAGCGGAGCGCGAACAAGGCATCACGATCGACGTCGCCTACCGCTATTTCGCCACGCCCAAGCGCAAGTTCATCATCGCCGACACGCCCGGCCACGAGCAGTACACGCGCAATATGGTCACCGGCGCCTCGACCGCCGACGCGGTGATCATCCTGATCGATGTTTCCAAGGTCAAGCTGCGCGAGGATGGCGGCGTCGACCTGCTGATCCAGACCAAGCGCCACTCGACCATCGCCCACCTGCTGCAGATCGAGCACGTGGTGGTCGCCGTCAACAAGATGGACCTGGTGGATTACGACCAGGCCGTGTACCAGCGCATCGTCGCGGCCTACCGCGCATTCGCGTTGACGCTGGGCTTGAAGGACATCACGCCTATCCCGCTGTCGGCCCTGTCCGGCGACAACGTCGTCGAGCGCGGCGAACGCCTGTCGTGGTATCGGGGCCCGACCCTGATCGAGCTGCTGGAATCGCTGTCGGTCTACGACGAATCGCATGAGGAACCGCTGCGCTTCCCGGTGCAACTGGTGGCGCGCCACAACGGCCACGAAGCCAACGATTTCCGCGGCTATATGGGCCGCATCGAAGCCGGCAAGGTCAGCGTCGGCGACAAGCTGGTGGTGCAGCCCTCGGGCCAGAGCGCGACCGTCAAGGACATCGTCACGCTGGACGGCTCGCTGGCGTCGGCCGCGGTGGGGCAGTCGGTCACGCTGCTGCTCAACGAATACCTGGATATTTCGCGCGGCGACATGCTGTCCGGCGCCGACCGTCCGGCCACCTTGCTGAAGCAGGTCGACGCCGACGTCTGCTGGCTGTCGGAAGAGCCGCTCGACCTGCGCCGCAAGTACTGGATCAAGCACGGCACCAAACAGACCGCGGCCAAAGTGAACAAGATCGCCAGCATCCTCGACATCAATACCCAGCAGCGCCACGACGCCGAGGGACTGAAGCTGAACGATATCGCGCGCATCGCCCTGACGGTGCAGCAGCCGCTGGCAGCCGACGCCTATGATACGATCCGTGCTACCGGCGCCTTTATCCTGATCGACGAAGTGACGCACCAGACGGTGGCGGCGGGCATGATCAGGCTATAACCCGCCTGTAAAACGGTATAAACCAATGCGGCTTCAGGCACAGCTATACAGGAACGAGATCGACATGACGACAGCATTCACCAGCAGCGGAAAAGTCTACCTGATCGGCGCCGGCCCCGGTGCCCAGGACTTGATCACCTTGCGCGGCGCGCGCCTGCTGGCGGCGGCCGACGTCGTGCTGCACGACGCCCTGGTGACGCCGGAAATGCTGGAGCTGTGCCCGCAGGCGCTGAAAATCGCGGTCGGCAAGCGCTGCGGCCAGTTGTCGACGGCGCAAGCCTTCATCAACAAGCAACTGGTCGACAACGCCCGCAAATATGCGCTGGTGGTGCGCCTGAAGGGCGGCGACCCCATGCTGTTCGGCCGCGCCGACGAGGAATTGCGCGCGCTGGAAGAAGCCGGCATCGAGGTCGAAGTCGTCCCCGGCATCACCACCGCGCTGGCGGCGGCGGCGGCGACCAGGCAGCCGCTGACCAAGCGCGGCGTGGCGCGCAGCGTTTCCTTCTTCACTTCCAGTACGGCGCCGACCTTGCCCGAGCACGTCGCCATTCCCGAAGGCGATACGCTGGTGCAGTACATGGGCGGGCGCGAAGCCATCGCCACCGCGCAGCGCCTGCTGGAGCAGGGCCGCGCGGCGGATACGCCGGTGGTCATCGTGGAAAATTGCAGCCGCCCGCACCAGCGCATCATGCGCATGGACCTGGCGACCCTGGCGCTCGGCCTGGGCGACGCCCGCGGCCCGGTGCTGGTGATGCTGGGCGTGGCGATGGCGGCGCGCGAACTGCAACAGGACGACATCGAAGCGGCGGCGCACGGCGCGGCGCGCAAGAGCGCCTGAAAAATCCGGCCTGCCTGGCGCTACCCGGCGCCACCGATGGCGCCGACACAATAATCGGCGATCGCATTGAGCACCTGCGGGTTTTCGCCGGCCGCTTCCACCACCTTGATGTCGAGCGCCGGATGCTCTGCACGCAACTGCGCTGTCAGCAGCGGCAAGTCGCGCAGCACGTGGCCGCCCTGCCCTAAAAATACCGGCACC
Organism: Janthinobacterium sp.; assembly: GCA_036009485.1. Classification (GTDB taxonomy): domain Bacteria; phylum Pseudomonadota; class Gammaproteobacteria; order Burkholderiales; family Burkholderiaceae_D; genus Janthinobacterium. Next base: position 1,766 of record DASYLQ010000292.1, on the reverse strand, counting down.
ACGGTAACCTGGGCCACCCCGGCCCGCGCCAGTTGCGCCACCAGATCGGGCAGGCGCGGCGCCATCAATTCGAGGAAAGCCAGTTCCACCGTCACGCCCGGCAAGCGGGCGCGCGCCAGGTCGCGCAGGCGTTCGAAGGGCGCGGCCCAGCCGGCGCTGCGGGCGCCGTGGGCAAACAGGATCATTGCGGATGTCGTCATGGCCACTCCCACTCCCGGCGTCAATGCCGCTCGACCCACCACAGGGCCGCCAGCGCCATCATGAAATACAGTATAGACGGCGCGATCGCCGTCAGCAGCGGCGGCCAGGTGCTGAGCATGCCCAGGTTGGCGAACAGCGTGTTGGTGAGGATGAAGCTGACGCCGATCATGATGCCGATGAATATCTTCAGGCTGATGCCGCCGCTGCGCGTGTGCAGGTAGCCGAACGGCAGCGCCATCGCCATCAGCACGAAGATCGCCAGCGGATCGACCAGCTTCTTCCAGAAGGCGATTTTAAAGCGCCCCGTCTCCTGCCGGTTTTCCGTCAGGTGGCGCGTGTACACGGACAGCTCATTGGCCGACATGCGCTCCGGATCCGAGGCCGACACCGACAGGATGGTCGGCGTGATTTCGGACACCAGGTCCATGCTGGGCGAATGGCGGGTCGCGACCATGCTGGTCTCTTGCCTGAAATTGTTCAGCCAGTTGGCCTCGGCCCCCGGCGCGCCCATCGCCTTGTTGGAGAATAGCGTCTCCGTCACGTCTTCCAGGCGCCAAGTGTTATTGCCGCGGTAAACCGCACGCGGCGCCTGGATCAGGGAGCGCATGCGGAACTGCGTGTCGAACTCGTACAGCCGCACGCCGACCAACTGGCCGCCGGGGTGCACTGCGCGCACATTGAAAAAGCGCACGCCGGTGGGCGTGCCGGCCAGGCCGTCGCTCTTGACGACATCCTTGGTCCACAGGCCGGAGCGGAATTCCTGCGACACCGTGGTGCCGCGCGAAGTCAGCTTGATCTGCTCGGCGATCGGCGTGGTGCGCGGCGTGATCAATTCGCCGAAGATGAAGGTGATGGCGACGAACAGGATGCCTATCCTGAACAGCATCCCGGCCACCATCACGGTCGACATGCTGGCCGCGCGCATGATGGTGAATTCGGAGGTCGAGGCGAATTGCGCCATCGTGAAGATGGTGCCGATCAGCGCCGCGATCGGCATCACTTCATACACATGGCCGGGCACCAGGATCAGCACGTACAAGAAGGCGCTGCCGATGCCGTAGCCGTTCTTGCCGACCGCGGCCAGTTCGCCGGACAGGTCCATGAAGGCCAGCAGGGCCAGGAAAACCACCAGCACGAAGGCCACCGCCTGGATAATGGCGACGGCAAAATAACGCTGTAGAATTTTCATGCCGGAGCCGTTTCCCTGCGCGCGCGGCGGCGTTTCAGCGCGGCCATCAGGGCTGCCGGATGATGGCGGTGGTTGATGTTCAGGCGCCAGGCGAACAGGCCGGCCGCCACCAGCGCGACCAGCAGGTGCAGCGGCCACCAGGACACCTCGAAGGGTAGCCGGTCGCTCTTGACGCTGGCTTCCAGCAGCTTGTTCAGGTTGCTGTAGCTGAAGAAGATCAGCAGCGCGATGATCAGGTTGGCCGAGCTGCCGGCGCGCGGGTTGACGAAGCCGAGCGGAATCGCCAGCAGGATCAGCACCAGGCAGCTGAGCGGAGAGCTGATGCGCCACAGCAGTTCGGCCTTGGTGACCGGCGTCGGCACCTTCAGCAAGGCCA
>DASYLQ010000291.1:0-2469 GCA_036009485.1 Janthinobacterium sp. | reverse complement strand
TCAGGCGCTCGCGGATCAGGCGGCTCAACTTGCCCAGCACTTCGGTCAGGTTGCCGCCGGAATCGCGCTGCACCATGACGGCGACGACGAAAAAGCGCAGGTCGGTCAAGGGGATGCGTTCGCTCAGATTGCTCAGCGCCTGCTGCAGCGAGACGCCGAAATTGATCTCGTCATGCACCACGCGGAATTCGCCGGCGATGGGATCGCTCATTTCCTCCCCTATCATTTGCAGGCTGGATGAAAACGCATGGCCGGCGCGCAAAGCCCGTATGGTCAAGTCTATGGCGTCGGGCAACTGGCGTTCCAGCTGTGCCAGGCGGCGCCGGCGCCGCCGCAGCACATACAGCAGCGGCAGGCCAGCCGCCACGGCGGCGAGCGGCCCGGCCGCCGCCGCGGTCGCCGGCTGGGACCAGGCCAGCACGGCGCCGGCCAGCGCCAGCACGGCGCTGGAGAGCAGGAAGCGCGCCACGCTCCAGTCCAGCCCGGACTGCAGGATCAGGCGGTCGAGACGATGGGCACGCGGCAGGCTCATCACGATACGGTCGAGCAAGGGCAGCTCTTCCAGCATGCGCTGCTTGAGCAGCCTGGCCTGGCCGCTCTTGTCGAAGGAACCGGACAGCGCCTGCAGGCGCTTTTCGATCTTGCGCGCCTGCGGACCCCGATAAGCCTGCCAGATCAGGTAACAGCTGGACAAGAGCAGCAGCACGGCCACGAACACCATGCACACCATGACCAGCAAGGGATTGTCTTCAATTATCCGGGGCATGTCGTTCTCCCTTTATTGATAATGCCGGCTTGGGTCGAACATCGCGTCCGGCAGCAAAATGCCGAAGGCGCGCAGGCGGTCGCTGAACTTGGGCCTGACCCCGGTGGCGTGGAAATACCCTTCGACGCGGCCGTCCTGGCGCAGGCCGGTCTGGCGGTAGGCGAAGAGTTCCTGCATCGTCACGACATCGCCCTCCATGCCGGTGATCTCCTGGATGCTGGTGATCTTGCGGTGGCCGTCGATCAGCCGCAAGCCCTGCACCACCACCGTGATGGCGGCGGCGATCTGCTGGCGCGCCGCCTTGTGCGGCAGGTTCAGGTTGGCCATGCCTATCATGTTTTCCAGCCGGGACAAGGCGTCGCGCGGGGTGTTGGCGTGGATCGTCGTCAGCGAACCTTCATGGCCGGTATTCATCGCCTGCAGCATGTCGAACGCCTCGGCCCCGCGCACCTCGCCGATGATGATGCGGTCGGGGCGCATGCGCAGCGCATTGCGCACCAGGGCGCGCTGCGTGATCTCGCCCTTGCCCTCGATATTCGGCGGCCGCGTTTCCAGGCGCACCACGTGCGGCTGCTGCAGCTGCAGCTCGGCGGCGTCCTCTATCGTGACGATGCGCTCGCCGGGCGGAATGTAGCCCGACAGGATGTTCAGCAGCGTGGTCTTGCCGGCCCCGGTGCCGCCCGAGATGATCATGTTGACCTTGGCCTTGCTCAGCCCCTCCAGCATCAGGGCCATTTCCGGCGTCAGGCTCTTGAGTTCCGCGCCGACCAGGTTTTCCATGCGCAGCGGGATGTGCGCGAAACGCCGGATCGACATCATCGGACCGTCCAGCGCGACCGGCGGCACCACCACGTTGACGCGCGAACCGTCGGGCAGGCGGGCATCGACCATCGGACTGGATTCGTCGATGCGGCGCCCGACCAGGGAGACGATCTTGTCGATGATGCGCAGCAGGTGGCGCTCGTCGGCGAAGGCGACGCCGGTGCTTTCCAGGCAGCCGTGGCGCTCGACGTAGATCTGGTTGTAGGCGTTGACCAGGATGTCCGACACCGAAGGGTCGGCCATCAGCAGTTCGAGCGGGCCGAAGCCGAGCATTTCGTGCTGGATGTCGCGGATCAGCGAGCGCCGCTCGACGCTGTTGATGACGGCTTGCTCGTCGAGCAGCAAGTGCTCGACCATGGCGGCGATTTCCTGGCGCAGCATCTCGGGCGCCAGCGCTTCGAGGGCGGCCAGGTCGAACAGGTCGAGCAGCTTCAGGTGGATGCGTCCCTTCAGCACGTGGTAGGCCTCGCTGGAAGCCTGTTCATACGGCGCCGGACGCGGCATGGCGGCGGCATTCAGGTTGTCACGCAGGGACATGGCGATGCTCCTTCAGGTTGGGCGGCTGCGCTCAGGCGCGGTGGAACAGACGGTCGAACAGGCTGCGCTCCTCTTCCGCCCCGGGCGCGAGCGAACGCGCCAGCTCGCCCAGGTTGCGGCTGACCGCGTTCGAACGCGCCACTTCGACCAGGGCGTCGCCGTGGTCGATCGAGGCGCTGACCTCGCGGTAGGAATTCGGCACGGCATGGATGGCCAGCTTGCCGAGCGTGGCGCGGATGGCGTCGAGGCCGATGTCGCCGCCCTTTTCGAAACGGTTGAGTATCAATTCGATCTTGGCGGCCGGATAGCCGAGCGACCTGAAGGCCGTCATCAGCTTGCTGGCG
>DASYLQ010000290.1:0-2380 GCA_036009485.1 Janthinobacterium sp. | reverse complement strand
TGTCCGGCCAACACGCGCGGCAGGCTGATACCGTTGGCGCCGTGCAGCGCCCCAAGCACGTCGAGCGCGCTGGCCAGGTCGGGGGCGCGGAAAAACACCCAGGCCAGCATGACGGCCAGGAAAGTCAGCGCGCCCGCGGCCGGCGGCCACCAGCGGCTGCGGCTCAGCGCGCTCTGCTGGCTGACATGCCACCAGGCATGGTGCAGCACCAGATAGATGCCGTGCAAGCCGCCCCAGATGACGAACGTCCAGCCGGCGCCATGCCACAAGCCGCCCAGCAACATCGTCAGCATCAGGTTGCGGTAGCGTTCGATGCTGCCATGACGGTTGCCGCCCAGTGCGATATACAGGTAATCGCGCAAGAAACGCGACAAGCTCATGTGCCAGCGGCGCCAGAATTCGCTGATGTTGCCCGCCTTGTAAGGCGAATTGAAATTCAGCGGCAGCTTGACGCCGAACAGCCGCGACAGCCCGATCGCCATGTCCGAATAAGCGGAAAAATCGAAATACAACTGGAAGGCGTAGGCCAGGGTGCCGGTCCACGCTTCCAGCAGTTGCGGATGGGCGCCGGCGGCAAACACCGGCGCCGCGATCGGCGAAATGTTATCGGCCAATAGCACCTTTTTCGCCAGCCCGACCACGAAGATCGACAGGCCGATGGCGAAGTTGGACGCGGACGGCCTGGCATTGGCCGGGTCTGCGAATTGCGGCATCATTTCCTTGTGATGCAGGATGGGACCGGCGATCAGGTGCGGGAAGTAGCTGACGAACAAGATATAGTGGATAAAACGGGTTTCCCTGACTTGGCCGCGATAGCAGTCGACAAGAAAGGCGATTTGCGTGAAGGTGAAAAAGGAAATGCCGACCGGCAGCACAATATGCCAGTCCGTCCAGCCCGTCTTGCCCAGGCTATTGACGCTATCGACAAAGAAATTGGCGTATTTGTACCAGGCCAGCAAACCCAGGTTGGCGCCCAGCGCGGCCGCCAGCCAGACTTTGCGCCTGGAGGCCGAGGCCAGCCTGCGTCCGCAGCAGTAATTGAAGCTGATCGACAGCAGCAGCAAAGGCAGGTAAACCACGTTCCAGTAGCCATAGAAAAACAGCGACGCCAGGACCAGCCAGGCCGCCGCCCATTGCGGCCGGCGCCGCCCCAGCCAGAAATAAGCGGCCAATACGGCCGGCAAATAAAAAAGCAGGAAAGTGAAGGAATTAAACAACATGGGCGGCGCCCTCCCCGGCCAGTTCAAAATAACAATCGGCAATTTGCGCCGCGACGCGTTCCCAGGTGAAATGCTGCACCAGCTTGCTGACGGCGGCACGCTGCGGCCGCGCCGCGAGCAGCCCGAGAATGGCGCGGCGCTGTCCCGGCGCATCGTCCCAGCGCACTTTTTTCAAGGCGAAGCCGGCGTTGGGCAGACTCAGCGCGCTGTCGGCCGTCATCACCACCGGCGTCCCGGCCGCCAGCGCTTCCAGCACCGCAAGGGGAAAGACTTCGCCCTGGCTGGGCAAGGCCACCACGGCGGCGGCGGCATAGGCGCTGGCCAACAAAGGATGGGCATGCTGCAATTCGCCGAGCCAGGTCACATGCGGCACTTGCAACAATTGCTGCAGATATGCCAGGTCGTGCCGCTGCGGCCGCCCGATCATGACGATGGGCAAGTCGCTTTCAGCCAAAGCCTGCACCAGTCCCAACTGGTTTTTATAAGGCGAGATGGTACCGACCATCAGCACGAATGGCGCAGCAATGCCGGTCTCGCGGCGGAACAGCTCGGCATCGGCCGTGAAAAAATGCGGACTGATTCCATTCGGCAAAATCTGGATCTTGACGGCGTCGATATGGAAAGCGGCGACGATGGCGTCGCGCTCCGCCTCGCCCAGCGCAATGACGCGCCGGGCCAGTTGCAGCGCGCGTTTGGTTTGCGCATAACTGGTTTGCACATCCCAGGCCGTCAGCCGGCCGGCCAGGCACTCGGCCAGATGCGCGCGCCAGCCCGAACCGTGGTTCCAGGCCGGCGACACCAGCGGCGACAGCACCACCGGCACGCCTTGTTCGCTGGCCGATTCGACGATGCGGTGATTGCCGTTGATGGCGGAAAAAACATGGATCACGTCATAATCGGCCAGCCGGCTCCGGTTCGGATCGACCAGCTCGACCTCGAGACTCAGCGGCGGTCGGGCTTGGCTGCGCTGCAGCGCCGCCATCGTCTCGCGCACCTGGATCTGCAAGCCGCCTTCGCGCTGGAACAACATCGGATATGACAATATGCCTACCCTCATGAGGCTCTCCTTTAAGGAATGTCGGGACGGACACCGGCGCCGGCCGGGCGAAAAACCTTGCGCCGCAAGAGCTCGAACTCGGCGAGCATGTCGTGTTTCAGCA
>DASYLQ010000289.1:0-4263 GCA_036009485.1 Janthinobacterium sp. | reverse complement strand
AGCTGGCGCGCCGGCACAGGAAAAACTGAGCATGGCTTTTCCCTTCAATACGCTGATGGTGCAGGGCACCACCTCGGACGCCGGCAAAAGCACGCTGGTCGCGGCGCTGTGCCGGCTGCTCAAGCGCGACGGCGTTTCCGTGGTCCCGTTCAAGCCGCAAAACATGGCGCTGAACAGCGCCGTCACGGCCGACGGCGGCGAGATCGGCCGGGCCCAGGCCCTGCAGGCGATCGCCGCCGGGCTGGCGCCGCACAGCGACATGAACCCTATCCTGCTCAAGCCCTCGTCCGACACCGGCGCCCAGGTCATCATCCATGGCAAGGTGCAGGCCGACATGAACGCGCGCGACTACCACCGCTACAAGACGGTGGCGATGCAGGCGGTGCTGGCATCCTACCGCCGCCTCGGCCAGCAATACCAAAGCATCATCGTCGAGGGCGCCGGCAGCCCGGCCGAAATCAATCTGCGCGAGCGCGACATCGCCAACATGGGTTTCGCCGAGGCGGTCGACTGCCCGGTGATCTTGGTCGCCGACATCGACCGCGGCGGCGTCTTCGCCCACATCGTCGGCACCCTGGCCTGCCTGTCCGAGAGCGAGCGCAGGCGCATCCTCGGCTTCGTCATCAACCGCTTCCGCGGCGATATCTCGCTGCTCGATCCCGGCTTGACATGGCTGGAACAGCAGACCGGCAAGCCGGTGCTGGCGGTGCTGCCGTATTTGCACGGTCTGTTTCTCGACGCCGAGGATGCGGTCGAGACGCGCCAGGCCGCGCGCGGCGCCTTCCGCGTCATCGTGCCGAAGCTGCCGCGCATGAGCAACCACACCGATTTCGACGCGTTGCGGGCGCACCCGGAAGTCGACCTGCAATTCATCGGCCTGGGCCAGCAGATTCCAGCGGCCGACCTGATCGTCCTCCCCGGCAGCAAGAATACGCGCGCCGACCTGGCCTTCCTGGTCGCCCAGGGCTGGCCGGAAAAGATCGCCCGGCACCTGCGCTATGGCGGTAAAGTCATCGGCGTTTGCGGCGGGTTCCAGATGCTGGGGCAAAGCATCGACGATCCGCACGGGATCGAAGGCCAGTGCGGCAGTTCGGCGGGGCTCGGTCTGCTCGACATGACAACCGAACTGACACGCGACAAGCGCCTGGCGCAAGTCAGCGGGCGCTGCGCTTTCGCCGACGCCGGCGTCAGCGCTTATGAAATCCACATGGGGACATCCAGCGGCGCCGCACTGGACAGACCGGCCTTCCATATCGGCGGCCGCCCGGAAGGCGCGCGCTCGCAAGACGAACAGATACTCGGCACCTATCTGCACGGCCTGTTCGATACGCCCCAGGCATCTTCGGCGCTATTGAAGTGGGCCGGCCTGCATAGCGACGTCAGCGTCGACACATCCGCACTGCGCGAGCAAAGCCTGGAGCGCATCGCCGACGCGGCGCGGCCATTGCTGGATGCGCTGACGGCCTTGGGCGAACAATGGAGAACACGATGAACCCCAGCGCATTCACGGCCGAAGAAATCGCCGGCGTCTACCGCGCCATCCGCGAACGGCGCGACGTCCGCCATTTCAGGCCCGGTCCGCTCGAGGAAGGGCAGTTGCGGCGCTTCATCGGCGCCGCCCACAACGGCCCCAGCGTCGGGCTGATGCAGCCCTGGCGCTTCATCCGCATCGTCAATCCCGAGCTGCGCCGGCAAATTTACCAGCATGTGAACGATGAGCGGATGCTGACGGCGCAGGCGCTGGGCAAACGCTCCGACGAATTCATGCGGCTCAAGGTGGAAGGCATCCTGACCTGCGCCGAAGTGCTGGTAGTCGGGTTGATGGACAAGCGCGACAACTTCGTCTTCGGCCGCCGCACGATGCCGGAAATGGACCTGGCTTCGGCCTCTTGCGCGATCCAGAATTTCTGGCTGGCGGCGCGCGCCGAAGGCATCGGCGTCGGCTGGGTTTCGATGTTCGACCCGCAGCGCTTGCGCGAACTATGCCGCATGCCGGAAGGCAGCCAGCCGATCGCCGTGCTGTGCGCCGGCCAGGTGGATGGGTTCTACCCGGCGCCCATGCTGGAGCTGGAGCACTGGGATACGCGCAAGCCGCTGAGCGACATCCTGTATGAGGACGCCTGGCCAGCCTCTTGAATGAAACGCATTCGACGATGCGCCACAAAACGCCAGTCCGAGGGGGGGATCGGCGGCGATAACAAGCGTACAACACCGTCTGGTCATTTATGTGACAATCGGCAGCACTGGCCGATATCAAAACAGACAGGCGCCGTCCTTCCTATGACTACATCCGCAACAAAAACTTATCTTCCCTGGGTGGTCGCCACCGCCCTGTTAATGGAACAGCTCGATTCCACCATTGTCAACACCGCCATTCCCAGCATGGCCGCCAGCCTGCATGTGACGCCGCTCAGCCTGAAAGCCGTCGTCACCAGTTACATCCTCAGCCTGGCCGTTTGCATCCCAGTCAGCGGCTGGATGGCCGACCGCTTCGGCACCCGGCGCGTATTTTCCTCGGCGGTCGCGATCTTTACCGTGTCCTCGATTATGTGCGGCCTCTCGCTGAATGCGCCTATGCTGGTGGCGGCCCGCGTCTTGCAGGGCATCGGGGCGGCGATGATGATGCCGGTCGGCCGCCTCACCATCATCCGCACCTTTCCCAAGGCGGAACTGTTGACGGCGATGAATTTCGTCATCATCCCGGCGCTGATCGGTCCTTTGCTGGGACCGACTGTGGGCGGGCTGATCGTGCACTGGCTGTCGTGGCGCGAGATTTTCTTCGTCAACGTGCCGGTGGGACTCGGTGCCTTATTCCTGGCTTACCGCTACATGCCGGATTATTACGGCGACAAGCCGCGGCCGCTGGATCTGATCGGGCTGGTTTTGTTTGGCACCGGGGTCGCGCTGCTTTCATGGCTGCTGGAGATATTCGGCGAACATACGATCGATGCGACCTCGTTCGCGGTGTTGCTGGTGTTGTCGTTGTGTTTGCTGGCGGCCTATGTCTGGCATGCCGGCCAGGTAGCGCATCCCTTGTTGCGCCTGGCCTTGTTCAAGATCCGCACGTTCAGGGCGTCGGTCGTCGGCGGCTTTGTTACGCGCCTGGGCGTCGGCGGCTTGCCCTTCCTGTTGCCGCTGTTATACCAGCTCGGACTGGGATTGCCGGCCTGGCAATCGGGCTTGCTGATGATGCCGTCGGCGGCGGCCGCGATGGGCATGAAGTTCATCGCTTCCCGCGTGCTGGCGCGCTTCGGCTACCGCCAGGTCTTGATCGTCAATACCGTATTGATCGGCGTGACCATTTCAATGTTTGCGCTGGTGAAGGAAGGCACGTCTATCATTGGCATCGTCCTGCTCAGTTTGAGCATGGGCTTTTTCAACTCGCTGCAATTTTCCAGTATGAACACTCTGGCTTATGCCGACGTCAATACGGCGGATTCAAGCATGGCCAGTACGATCGCGAGTTCGCTGCAGCAATTATCGATGAGCTTTGGCCTGGCTTGCGCTTCGCTGATTACCGGGTGGTACTTGAACGGCATGCCGCAATCCAATCGCCTGCAATTGACCGGCGCGATACACCATGCGCTCATGACGCTTGCCGCCATCACGGCATTATCGTCGCTGACATTCTGGACTTTACGCAAGGAGGACGGTGAGGCTATCAGCAAGGCGAAAGTGCCGCGTCCCAGCGTGGAAAAAGCGGAAGACTTGCGGGCCTGAGCATAAAAACCATCCGACGTAAAAAAACCCCGCCGGCGACCGGCGGGGTTTTTCACTATGACAAGCCTGACGATGACCTACTTTCACACTGGTTGCAGCACTATCATCGGCGCAATATCGTTTCACGGTCCTGTTCGGGATGGGAAGGGGTGGGACCGATTTGCTATGGTCATCAGGCATAAGGGGGAGCTTGTCCTGCTCCCGGTGGGGCAGCAGGGCAAGGCAATCGGGAAGAAGTAAAGGGTGTCTCATGCCGCGCTGTGGCGCGGCGGGGGGCGATCGGGTTCAACGTGCAGGCGACGCGCTACCGTCCTGTCCAATCACCTGTCAGGGTTATAGGGACAAGCCGTACGGGCAATTAGTACTGGTTAGCTTAATGCATTACTGCACTTCCACACCCAGCCTATCAACGTCCTGGTCTCGAACGACCCTTCAAGGAGCTCAAGGCTCCGGGAAATCTCATCTCAAGGCAAGTTTCCCGCTTAGATGCTTTCAGCGGTTATCTCTTCCGAACTTAGCTACCCGGCAATGCCACTGGCGTGA
>DASYLQ010000288.1:0-4553 GCA_036009485.1 Janthinobacterium sp. | reverse complement strand
CGTCGCAGACTCAACCCATGCTTGCTCAATAACTGAATTTCCACATACACCTCGTTGGGTTTCAAGGCTGCTCCGCAAAGCAGCCATCATCTCAAAACGGTGTATCAGTTTTCAATCGCTGCGCTGTATCAGTTTACAACCGCTGCTGACAAGCGCGACCACCGCGACGCCGGCGACGCGGTACGCCTGCTGGCACGGCAACAACACAGCCTGCCGGCGCTGGCGGCGCTGCGCGCCTGGCTCGACAAGACGCTGCCGGGCGTAACGCCCAAGAGCGCGCTCGGCACGGCGCTGTCGTACTTGCGCGATTACTGGCCGCGCCTGACACGCTACACGGAGCGCGGCGACCTGCCGATCGACAATAACCGCGCCGAGAACGCGATCCGTCCGTTTGTCGTCGGCCGCAAGGCATGGCTGTTCAGCGACACGGTCGCTGGCGCCAACGCCAGTGCCGTCATCTACTCGGTGCTGGAGACGGCCGAGGCGAACGGCGTGGAACCTTACACATGGCTGCGGCGCGTGCTGCGTGACCTGCCCGCGGCGAAAACCGTGGAAGACGTCGAGGCGCTGCTGCCGTGGAATGTGAAGGATTTGCATGCCCCGGATTTAACCAGCGATCTGCCTGCCTGAATAGGCTGGGGTTCGTGGAGCGCTTACCCATAGTTAGTGCACCGGCCTCGATGAAAAATCAATTCGTTAGCTGCTCTGATGTCAAAGTGAAGAGGTCAGTCGTGTCACAGTTGATGCGACTGACCTAGTTCGCGCCGAAGTTTATCCACAGAATGTAATTAATACGCTGTTTAACGAACATCCTGTATTCCACGGCCAGCAGGAAAACATCTGGGCAAATGAGCGAGCTACTACAAACTTTACCTTGGAAAACACGTATATTGAAGTTCAAGGGCTCGGTATTTGAAATGAATATCAACCTGGGAAGATAAACTCTTCGAACCTTGGTCTGTCTGAAATCTAAGCTGTTCATTTTCTTGCTGATTTGGCCAACTCCGATTGGCCCGTCTCATACTACCTGACGGGCCAATCGAGCAGCTGGGAGAGAAGGATCGCCGATCGGGGGCATGTCCGCTACGACTGGCAGCACTACATCGCGCTGGTTGATCGCAAGCCGGGCGCGCTGCGCAACGGCGCCCCGTTCGCCGACATGCCCGCGCCGCTCAGGCAGCTCAAGCTTGGCCTGTTGCGACACGAAGGCGGCGACAGGGTCATGGCGCAGATGCTCGCCGCCGTGCCGGTGGCGGGGCTGGAAGCGGTGCTGGTCGCGGTGAACCTGGTGATCGAGTCCGGCGCGCTGAGCGCCGAACACGTGCTTAACGTGCTGGCGCGGCTCACTGCCGCCCCGGGCGCCGCCGTTCAGTCTGGCCCGCCGACACAAGGGAAAGCAGGGTGCATGCGAATTCTGCAACGGAAAGCACACTGAGGAACTGATGAAAGCGTTGTGGCCTGAGGAGTTCGCCTCTTCGTGACAGGTAAATGATGCGGCCGGCGACTTTGCCGCTACCCTCCGGGTTCTATAGGTGAACAGATGCTTTCGACAGCGGATGGTGGAAAAAAATGCTGCTTCAGTGCGTCCGCAATAGCTTTCTCTCCATGCGGTAGCGAGCGCTACCCAATCATTCACAAATTATGATCGTACTGTGCATAGTTTCCCGATTGGTCGCGGCGATTGCGAAGCATAAGATGGGTCATGTCAGCGGCAATTCAGCTATACCGCCGGCCAGCCTTTGAAGTTTTCCTCGAAACCCTACAACCAGGAGAAACCCATCATGCATCGCTTATCCAATAAAGTTGCCATCATCACCGGCGCCAGCTCCGGTATCGGCTATGCCACCGCAAAATTGTTCGCTGCAGAGGGTGCCCAAGTCGTGGTCGGCGCGCGCCGCCAAGCCGAACTCGATCAACTGGTGACCGAGATCACGGCCGCCGGCGGCAGCGCTGTCGCGCTGGCCGGCGACGTGCAGTCCGAAGCCTATGCCGAAGCCCTGGTGGCGCTGGCCCTGGGTCGCTACGGCCGCCTCGACGTCGCCTTCAACAACGCCGGCACGCTAGGCGAAATGGGACCGAGCACCGGCGTCTCGGCCCAAGGCTTCATCGACACGCTGAACGTCAACCTGACCAGCGCCTTCCTCGGCGCCAAGCACCAGATCGCGGCCATGCAGAAAACCGGCGGCGGCTCCGTGATCTTCACATCGACCTTCGTCGGCCACAGCTTCGCCTTCCCCGGCGTGGCCGCCTACGCCGCCAGCAAGTCGGGCCTGATCGGCCTGACACAGGCGCTGGCCGCCGAATTCGGCCCACAGGGAATCCGCGTCAACGCCGTGCTGCCGGGCGCCGTCGACACTGATATGTATCGCTCGATGAACGATACGGCCGAATCGCAATCCTTCATCACGGGACTGCACGCGCTGAAACGTCCGGCCCAGCCGGAAGAACTGGCGCGCTCGGTGCTGTACTTGGCGTCGGACGACTCGTCCTTTGTCACCGGCACGGCTTCGCTGGTCGATGGCGGCGCTTCCATCACCCGCACGTAAGCGGGCAGGGACGCGGCGGCCTGGAACGGCGCTGCGCTTAACGATGCATATGATTTATACGGTTTATATTATCCATACAATAAGGAGCTTTTCATGAAATCCAATTTCCTGATGTCGCTGACCCGCCTCGCCGGCGGCGCCGCCGCTGCTTTCGCCATAGCTACGGCCGGCGCGGCCGGCGTTCCTGCCTTCCCAACGAGCTTCCACACGCAGGAAGTGGCCACCGACGGCGCCACCATCCACGTGCGCGTCGGCGGCAGCGGCCCGGCCGTCGTGCTGATACACGGCTTCGGCGACACCGGCGACATGTGGGCGCCGATGGCGGCCGAACTGGCGCGCGACCACACGGTCGTCGTGCCCGACCTGCGCGGCATGGGTCTGTCCTCGCATCCGACCGGCGGCTATGACAAGAAAACCCAGGCCGGTGACATCCGCGCCGTGCTGGCCAAGCTGGGCATCGAGCACTCGGATGTGGTCGGCCACGATATCGGCACCATGGTCGCTTACGCGTACGCGGCGCGCTATCCGGAACGTACCGACAAGCTGGTGGTGATGGACGCGCCGGTGCCGGGTATCCCGCCTTGGGACCAAATCGTCCGCAGCCCGCTGCTGTGGCACTTCTCGTTCGGGGGCCCTGACGCCGAACGCCTGGTGGCCGGCCGCGAGCGCATTTATCTGGACCGCTTCTGGAACGAGTTCGCCGGTACGCCATCGAAGATTGATGAGGAAACCCGCCGCTATTACGCAGCGATCTATGCCCGTCCCGGCGCGATGCATTCTGCCTTCGCCCAGTTCCTGTCGATACCGCAGGACGCCACCGACAATTTGACTTCGATGACCACCAAGCTGACGATGCCGGTGTTGGCCGTCGGTGGCGCCAAGTCCTTCGGTGCCAACGAAGCCATCGTCATGCGCAACGCCGCCACCAACGTCACCGAACTCGTTGTGCCGGATGCCGGCCACTGGCTGATGGAAGAGCAAACGGCGGCGACGGTTGGCGCCGTGTCCAGCTTCTTGCGCCAAGCAAAGTAAGCGTTGCCGCAGTTGTGCGATGGATGCAGGCCGGGGCGGCAAGCAAATGCCCATGTCCTTATACATAAGTCAGCCAAGCCCGTCGCGGAGTGCGCGTAACGTTTCGGCGGCAGCAAACACTTGATCGAGCCCACGCCAGATTGTCTTGGCGCCAGGTTCACCGTCGCTCTTGCGGCCGAGGAAGCCGCCCACCTGCGCAATCAGGTTCTGTCGCATTAGCAAACGTCGATGGGCCGATCAGGTACCTTATCGCCTTATTGATCAAGCGAAACGGTTCCGACGATGACTTCGAACTCTGAAAACACCTCCGGCTCCCGCTGCTTTAAGTCATATCGTTATACACATCTTTTTTCATCAATAAAATCATCAGCTTGGCGCTGCTCCGCCCCTGCTTCTGCCGCACGTGCGGGCAACCGCGCGGCGACGTTTCGAGTCAAATCACTGGGGTTTTGCCTAAATTTTGGCAAAACATCGTGAAAAACGCGGATTCGGGCTAAATGGGTGTTCATCAGAAAAAGATGTGTATAACGCTATGGCTTTAAGTAGCGTGACACAGCTTTGTTATCGAGCAATTTCGCGATATAGCCTTTTGCCAAAACCAGGTGCAAAATATCCTGACCATACGTTTGTTCGACGGTCTCGTATTGCACTTGCAAATTGCCCATCTCGCGCTCCATCTTAGAAATTTGCTCTGGTGAGACTCCAGAGAGGCGCTGTACTTCTCCAGTACAGCTGAGTATTCGCATGACTACCGTCACCTAATCGCATAGAACGCAGCCACCTGCCTATTCCAGCGTTGTTGTGCACCATCCGCTAACTTGAGCGCCTATCCTATCCTATCCTGTGCTTCGCTCGTCGCCGGTGGCAGGGCCATTTCCTTTCCTTGGCGCGATAAGCGTTGTGTACTTTGCACTTGACGACATGTGGTCCTATCAAAACACCAACATGCTTCTAAGCGGCGGAACCTCAGCAATG
>DASYLQ010000287.1:0-4866 GCA_036009485.1 Janthinobacterium sp. | reverse complement strand
CTCGGTGGCGGCGTCGCCCCACCAGGTCTTCATGAAGCTGACATGGAACTTGCGGTAATTGCTGTAGTAGCTGAGCTGGTTAGGCCGCAGCGGTTTCAGCGCGCGCGAGGCGATATAGGCCTCGAAATCCTGTTCGGCCTCGTTGGGCAGGGTCATATAACCGGGCAGCGTGTTCGACAGCAGACCCAGGTCGGTCAAGCCCTGGATATTCGAGTGGCCGCGCAGCGCGTTCATGCCGCCGCCGGCGATGCCGATGTTACCCAGCAGCAGTTGCACCATGGCGCCGGTGCGCAGGGTTTGCGCGCCGGTCGAGTGGTGGGTCCAGCCGAGCGCGTACAAGATGGTGCCGGCGCGTCCAGGCACGGCGGTCGAAGCCAGGGCTTCCGCCACCTTCAGGAACTTGTCCGGAGCCACGCCGCAGATACGCTCGACCATCGCCGGCGTATAGCGCTCGTAGTGCTTCTTCATCAATTGGTAGACGCAACGCGGATGCTCCAGGGTCGGGTCGATCTTGGCAAAGCCATCCGCGCCCATCTCGTAGTTCCAGCTGCTCTTGTCGGTGTACTTGCCGGCCTTCTTGTCGTAGCCGGAATACAAACCGTCTTCAAAGCCGAAGTCCTCGCGCACGATGAAGGGCATGTCGGTGTAGTTGCGCACGTATTCGTGCTGGATCTTGTCGTTGGTCAGCAGGTAATTGATGATACCGCCGAGGAAAACGATGTCCGTGCCGGTACGCGTGGCGCAGTAGTAATCGGCCACGGATGCGGTACGGGTAAAGCGCGGGTCGACAACGATCAGCTTGGCTTTTCTATGCGCCTTCGCCTCGGTCACCCATTTGAATCCGCAGGGATGTGCTTCCGCCGCATTGCCGCCCATGACCAGGATGACATCCGCATTCTTGATGTCCACCCAGTGATTCGTCATCGCGCCACGGCCAAACGTCGGGGCAAGACCTGCCACCGTCGGTCCGTGTCATACACGCGCCTGATTGTCGAATGTGAGCATGCCCATGCTGCGTACCGCTTTATGGGTCAGGTAGCCTACCTCGTTGGTGGCCGCCGATGCCGCCAGCATGCCGGTGCTTAGCCAGCGGTTGACGGTCTTGCCGTCCGCAGTCTTTTCGACGAAGTTGGCGTCGCGGTCGTTCTTCATGAGGCGCGCGATCTTGTTCAGCGCGTCGTCCCAGGAAATCTGCTGCCATTCGGTGCCGCCGGGCGCGCGGTACTCGGGCGTCAGCAGCCGGCTCGGGCTGTGGATGAAGTCGATCAAGCTGGCGCCCTTCGGGCACAGCGTGCCGCGGTTGACCGGATGGTCGGCGTCGCCCTCGATGTGGATGATGCTGGAGGTGGCGTTTTTGGCGCCGTCGCCCAGGCCGTACATCAAGATGCCGCAGCCGACTGAACAGTAGGGGCAGGTATTGCGGGTCTCGGTGGTCCGAGCCAGCTTGTATTGCCGGACTTCGGCCAAGGCCGACGTCGGCGCGAATCCCAGCATCGCAATGCTGGATCCCGCTATGGTTGCGCCAGTTACCCTTAGGAACTGGCGTCGGGACATCTGAACCATGGTGGCCTCTTTGATGTGGTGAAAAAAATGTGCGGCCATTTTATCATTTTCACCAAAATGTTGCGCTGGCACAAAAAAAGATTTTGCTTTTGTGGAACGGAATTGCGTTTCTATATGGGTTTACTTATCCGGGTCCAGCCCTGGAGCCCGTATATCCAAGGGAATGAGGCGAAGCGGCAGTTGCGAGGATGAGGCCCGCGGCCATCCCGCTGCGGCGCACCGCCGGCGCGGGAATGACGGTGGGAACCTCGATTAACAAATGGATGGCGAGGACGTGAAGCGCCGCCTGGCCGTTTGAAGCGGCGCGGCCGAGGCTTACTTCTTGATGAAGCGCAGCGCGAACTTGTCGTCCGGACGGCCATTCATCTTGAAGAAAGGCTGATCGCGCGGATCGTCCGCCACATGCAGGTAATCGCTCCTGGCGTCGACGACAAAACCGGCCTTCGTCACTTCGGCGATCAGCGCCGCTTCGTCGATGCGGTGCAGCGTCTTGGTGTCGCGCAGGCCGCTGCCGTCTTTCGCCGCGTTGTCGACGACGACAAAATACCCGCCCGGCTTGAGCGCATCGTAGATATGCTGGTTCATGGCTTCGCGGTTGGCCGGCGTATTGACGATGTCGTGGTAGTTCATGATCAGCGTGACCAGGTCCAGCGGCGGCGCGCCGGCCGGCACCGGATTGTCGTAAGGGGCCACCAGCGGATGCAGGTTCGGCTGCGGATGGTCGGCCAGGCGCTTGGCCAGCGCATCGGAAGGCTTGCCGCCCTGTGCCCAGACCTCGCCGCCGGCGCCGACGGCGAGCGCCAGCAATGCCGACGTCGAGCCGCCGCCGGCGGAGACGTCAAGCACCTTGATGCCGGGACGGACCTTGGCGAATTCGAGGAAAACGGCGGGTTTGCGCCGCGCGTCGTCCTTGCGGTCGGCATCGGTGCGGACCGGGCTGGCGATGGCAGCCTGGTATTGGGGCTGGGGTGGGGGGGGGGCGGTCTCCGGCGCCGCCATCGCATTGCCCGGCCCAATCAGGGCGGCGGCGAGGAACAATGCGCCTTGCGCCAGGGCTTGCGTGAATCGATATTGTTGTTGCATTTTTATATGACCCTTGAGGTTGAGTGGAGCGGCGCGGAACGCAATCTGCGCCACCGATAAAATACTCCAAAAACGGGAATGATGGTCGGCAGGCAGGCTCTAAATTCAGATCGGGCCGTCCGGCTGTCCCGGACGATGGCCGACATGGCGAAATAGGCATCGCATCCAGTTGAAAACTCGCCGCGAAATTGCGCATCGTTCGGATAAACGGGTCATATTGTTTATCCAGTTCGCCGATTTTGTCCAGCTTTTCCAAGATGCCGCGCACACATAACCGAGCTTGATCAGGCGCGCAAGGCGTCCAGCTGCCCGGCGGGCGGGAATAGCATGGCTTGCGTAACCCGTTCCAGGCGCAGGCGCCGGCCTATCCAGTCCAGCAATTCGGCCACATTGAGCGGCTTGACGATGAAGTCGCCGGCGCCTATGCCGGCCGCGTTTTCGATGCGGGCAATGTCTTGACCTGGGAAATGATGACGAAGAAGGCGGTGGCGACGACGGTCGGGTTGGCGAACACTTGCAGGAAGCCGGCCAGGTACATCTGGTTCGGCTTACCCCAACTTGACGACCGGCTTCACTTTCGCCGCCGCTTCCCTGGCGCGCGAGCGCGCCGTTTCGACGTCGTCGGCGGTGGCCAGCATCACGCCCATGCGCCGGCGGGCGAAGGATTCCGGTTTGCCGAACAGGCGGATGTCGGTGCCCGGCACGCGCAGCGCATCGGCCACGCCTTCGAAGGCGATGCCCGGCGCGTCGTGCCGGCCGTAGATGACGGCCGAGGCGCCCGGCGTCCGCATCGCCACGTTCACGGGCAAGCCGAGGATGGCCTTGGCGTGCAGCTCGAATTCGCTTTGCACCTGGGTCGCCATGGTGACCATGCCGGTGTCGTGCGGGCGCGGGCTGACTTCGGAAAACCAGACCATGTCGTCCTTGACGAACAGTTCGACGCCGAACAGGCCCAGCCCGCCGAGGTTGGCCGTGACCTTGGCGGCGATGTCGCGCGCGCGTTCCAGCGCCACGGGATGCATGCGCTGCGGCTGCCATGATTCGACGTAGTCGCCCTGCACCTGGACATGGCCGATCGGTTCGCAGAACTGCGTCGCCACCTGGCCGCCGGCGCCGATGGCGCGCACGGTCAGCAAGGTGATTTCATACTCGAAATCGATGAAGCCTTCGACGATGACGCGGCCGGAATCGACGCGGCCGCCGGCGGCCGCGTGATGCCATGCCGTTTCGACTTCATGCGGACCGTCGAGTTTCGACTGGCCCTTGCCGGACGAGGACATGACCGGCTTGACGAGGCAGGGGAAGCCGATTTCCGCGCAGGCGGCCTGCAATTCTTCCAGGCTGCCGGCGAAGCGATAGGGCGAGGTGGCGACGCCGAGTTCTTCCGCGGCGAGGCGGCGTATGCCTTCGCGGTTCATCGTCAGCACGGTGGCGCGGGCGGTCGGGATGCAACTGATCTTGCCGGCCTGTTCCAGCGCCGCCAGCGTGTCGGTGGCGATGGCTTCGATCTCCGGCACGATCAGGTCGGGCTTTTCCCGTTCGATCAGCGCGGCCAGCGCGGCGCCGTCGGTCATGTCGATCACATGGGCGCGATGGGCGACCTGGTGGCCGGGCGCATTCGGATAACGGTCGACGGCGATGACTTCGACTCCCAGGCGCTGGAATGACATGATCACTTCCTTGCCCAGCTCGCCGGAGCCGAGCAGCATGACCTTGGTGGCGGAAGGGGAGAGGGGAGTGCCGAGGATGCGCGGAGTAGTCATGAGGAAGTTTCCAAGAAATGGCTTAGGCGCCGGCATCGGCGACGCCGACGCATGACGAGGGTTGTTAACTATAGCAAATAGGCGCTGTTTTGGACAGCCGCGCCCGCCCTTCGCCAGGGCAAGAGCCTGGGCGCCGCATGAAAATAAGCCCCTGCCGGCGCGGATGTCCTTGTTATAATCTGCGCCATGGCGAAATTTCTGAAACGGCGAGAGTTGCGCATGAAGCTGGGCATCTGGATCGCCTGTTTTGCGATTCTGATGAACATGCTCGCGCCATCGATTTCCCATGCGATGGCGCAGACGAATGACAGCGCCAGCCTGATCGAAGTGTGTACCGTCGACGGCACCCGCTACGTCCCGGCCGGCGAGGCCGACCAAGATACGGTGCTGCCGGGCAAGGCCACGCAAGACCTGGTGCAGCATATGCAGCATTGTCCGTTTTGCTGCACGCACGCCG
>DASYLQ010000286.1:0-19206 GCA_036009485.1 Janthinobacterium sp. | reverse complement strand
CCTTGAGCTTGCGGCCACCCTTGACGCCGCCGCACAGTTCCAGCAGCTTGCTGAAAGGCGTGCCGAGCGGGATCTCGTAGTTGCCGGGCATCTCGACGTCGCCCGAGACGGAGAACAGCTTGGTGCCGCCGTTGTTCGGCTTGCCGACCGCGAGGAAGGCTTCGGCCCCGTTGCGGATGATCCAGGGCACCGCCGCGAAGGTCTCGGTGTTGTTGATCGTCGTGGGCTTGCCGTAGATGCCGAAGCTCGCCGGGAACGGCGGCTTGAAGCGCGGCTGGCCCTTCTTGCCTTCGAGCGATTCGAGCAGCGCGGTTTCTTCGCCGCAGATGTAGGCGCCGTAGCCGTGGAAGGCGTGCAGCTGGAAGCTGAACTCGCTGCCCATGATCTTGTCGCCCAGGAAGCCGGCGGCGCGCGCCTCTTCCAGCGCTTCCTCGAACAGGTCGTACTCGGCGAAGATCTCGCCGTGGATGTAGTTGTAGCCGACCGTGATGCCCATCGCGTAGGCGCCGATGGCCATGCCTTCGATCAGCGCGTGCGGATTGTAGCGGATGATGTCGCGGTCCTTGAACGTGCCCGGCTCGCCTTCATCGGTATTGCAGACGAGATACTTCTGGCCCGGGAACTGGCGCGGCATGAAACTCCATTTCAAGCCGGTCGGAAAACCCGCGCCGCCGCGGCCGCGCAAGGAAGAGGCCTTGAGGTCGGCGATGATTTGCTCGGGCGTGATGTTCTCTTCCAGAATGCGGCGCAGCGCGCTGTAGCCGCCGCGGTTCACATAGTCTTGCAAATGCCAATTCTTGCCGTCGAGGTCTTTCAGGATCAGGGGATCGATGTGGCGATTGTGCAGTGAGGTCATTGCGCCGCTCCGTTTTTGAGTTCCGCGAGCAGCGCGTCGATCTTCTCGTTCGACATCCAGCTACACATGCGCTTGTTATTCACCAGCATCACTGGCGCATCGCCGCAAGCGCCCATGCACTCGCCTTCGACCAGCGTGAACAAACCATCCTTGGTCGTTTCACGGTAATCGATGCCGAGCTTTTCCTTCAGGTACAGGCCGGCCCGTTCGCCATTGGTCAGCGCGCAAGGCAGGTTGGTGCAGACCGAGATCTTGAACTTGCCGACCGGCTTGGTGTTATACATATTGTAGAAAGTCGCCACTTCCTGCACGGCGATGGCGGGCATGCCGAGGTAGTCGGCGATCTCCTGCATGGTGTCGGGCGCCAGCCAGCCTTTTTCATCCTGGGCGATGGCCAGCGCCGCCATCACGGCGGACTGCTTCTGGTCGGCCGGATATTTAGCCACTTCCCGGTCGATTTTCTTGTAAGACTGCTCTGATAACAACATAGGTGTGCCTCTAGAACTTATCTGTCGATTTCGCCGAAGACGATATCTTGCGTACCAATAATCGTGACCGCGTCGGCAATCATGTGACCGCGCGCCATTTCATCCAGGGCTTGCAGATGCGCATAACCCGGGGCGCGGATCTTCATCCGGTACGGCTTGTTGGCGCCGTCCGAGACCAGGTAGATGCCGAACTCGCCCTTCGGATGCTCGACTGCGGCATACGCTTCGCCGGGCGGCACGTGGAAGCCTTCGGTGAACAGCTTGAAGTGGTGGATCAGCGATTCCATATTGGTCTTCATGTCGACGCGGCCCGGCGGCGCCACCTTGCGGTTGTCGGTCATGACCGGACCCGGATTGTTGCGCAACCACTCGATGCATTGCTTGATGATGCGGTTCGACTGGCGCATTTCTTCCATGCGCACCAGGTAGCGGTCGTAGCAATCGCCGTTGGTGCCGACCGGAATGTCGAAATCCATCAAGTCGTAGACTTCATACGGTTGCTGCTTGCGCAAATCCCATTCGATGCCGGAACCGCGCAGCATGGCGCCGGTGAAACCCATCGCCTTGGCCGCTTCCGGCGAGACCACGCCGATGCCGACGGTGCGCTGTTTCCAGATCCGGTTATCGGTCAGCAAGGTTTCATATTCGTCGACATAGGTCGGGAAACGGCGCGTGAAATCCTCGATGAAGTCGAGCAGCGAACCCTGGCGGTTTTCATTCAATTCCTTGATCGCCTTGGCGTTGCGGATGATCGAAGCCTTGTGTTGCGGCATCGCGTCCGGCAAGTCGCGGTAGACGCCGCCCGGACGGTAATAGGCCGCGTGCATGCGCGCGCCGGACACCGCCTCGTAGCAATCCATCAAGTCTTCGCGGTCGCGGAAGGCGTACAGGAAAGGCCCCATCGCGCCGACGTCGAGCGCATGCGCGCCCAGCCACAGCAAGTGGTTCAGCAGGCGCGTGATTTCATCGAACATGACGCGGATATATTGCGCGCGTAGCGGCACTTCCAGCTGCAGCAGCTTTTCAATCGCCATCACGTAGGCGTGCTCGTTGCTCATCATCGACACATAGTCGAGACGGTCCATGTACGGCACGGATTGCAGGTAAGTCTTTTGCTCGGCCAGCTTTTCGGTGGCGCGGTGCAGCAAGCCGATATGCGGGTCGGCGCGCTGGATCACTTCGCCGTCCAGCTCCAGCACCAGGCGCAGCACGCCGTGGGCGGCCGGATGCTGGGGGCCGAAGTTCAGGGTGTAATTTTTAATTTCGGCCATTATTTCATCCCGTAATGTTCTTCGCGGATCACACGCGGCACGTTTTCCCGCGGATCGATGGTCACGGGCTGGTAGATCACGCGTTTTTGCTCGGGATCGTAACGCATCTCGACGTAACCGGAGATAGGGAAATCCTTGCGGAAAGGATGGCCGATGAAACCATAGTCGGTCAGCAGGCGGCGCAAGTCGTCGTGGCCGTCGAACAGGATGCCGTACAGGTCGAAGGCTTCGCGCTCGTACCAGTTGGCGGCGCGCCAGACGCTGGTGACCGAGGCCAGCAGCGGCAGGTCGTCGTCGGCGGCGAACACGCGCACGCGCACGCGCCAGTTATGTTCGAGCGACAGCAGGTGCGAGACGACGGCGAAACGCTGGCCTTCCCAGGCGCCGTCGCCATAGGTCTGGTAATCGACGCCGCACAAGTCGATCAATTGCTCGAAGCGCAGGGAAGGATCGTCGCGCAGCGTCAGCATCGCGGCCAGGTAATCGTCCGCCTTGACGACGATGCTCACTTCGCCCAGTGCCGAGGTGAGGACTGCGCGCTCGCCCAAGGCTCCGGCCAGCGCGGATTGGAGTGCTTCTAATTTTGTTGTCATGAAACGTCCCGTTAGCGTGCGATCGTGCTGGTGCGCTTGATTTTATTTTGCAGCTGCAGGATGCCGTACAAGAGCGCTTCCGCCGTCGGCGGACAGCCCGGCACGTAGACGTCGACCGGAACGATGCGGTCGCAGCCGCGCACCACGGAATACGAATAATGGTAATACCCGCCGCCATTGGCGCAGGAACCCATCGAAATCACCCAGCGCGGCTCGGCCATCTGGTCGTACACCTTGCGCAGCGCCGGCGCCATCTTGTTGCACAGCGTGCCGGCGACGATCATCACGTCGGACTGGCGCGGCGACGGACGGAAGACGACGCCGAAACGGTCCAGATCGTAACGGGCCGCGCCCGCATGCATCATTTCCACTGCACAGCAAGCCAGGCCAAACGTCATCGGGAACATCGACCCGGTGCGCGCCCAATTGATCAGCTTGTCGGCCGACGTGGTGATGAAACCTTCGTTTAATACGCCTTCAATAGCCATGGCTTATTCCCAATCAAGGGCACCTTTCTTCCAGATATACCAAAATCCGACAACGAATTCAGCGATAAACACCATCATCGTGACGAAACCGGACCAGCCCAGCTCGCGCATGGCCACGCCCCACGGAAAAAAGAATGCCGTTTCGAGATCGAACAAAATAAAAAGGATAGCAATCAGATAGTACCTGACGTCGAACTTCATCCGCGCGTCTTCGAAGGCTTCAAAGCCGCATTCGTACGGGGACAGCTTGGCGGGATCAGGATTGTTGGGACCGAGAATACGGCCTAGAACTTGAGGAGCGACACCGACGCCGAGGCCGATGACGATGAACAGCAGGACGGGCAAATAATTATCGAGGTTCATTGAGAAGCCACTTAATGTTGAACGTTCGGTTAAAACACAGTGATATTACACAGCGCACTTAACGTTACGATCCCAATCAGCTTCGACCAGGACCAAACGACACATCTCGTAAAAAAGCCAGCTTGGGCAGAGCGATGCTCTGACGCCCTTGCTGGCTTCTGATTCTGGTGCCGGCGGCGAGACTCGAACTCGCACAGCTTTCGCCACTACCCCCTCAAGATAGCGTGTCTACCAATTTCACCACGTCGGCATTAAGGCCCGTATTCTACTCCATCTTGGCTTATTTGTTAATACACGATTGCGCCAAAACAAGAAGAAAACAGATAAATCTTTACTTTTTATTCGCCTTTCTTATTTTTCCGCGGCCTGGCCGCAACAGCAACAATCACCTCCGGCAAAGCGGGCTTACTTTGGAATCTGCGCCGCCGGCGCGCTCGATGCCGGGGCCGAAGCCCCCGCGGCTGGAACCGAAGGCGCGGGCGCCGGTGCCGGCGCGGTCGTCGGGATTGCCGCGGAACCGGTGGTCGGCGCGATCGGCGCCGTGACCCGCTCCATCACACCGCCGCCGACCGTCGTGCTGCGCTGGTTGGCCATGTACGACAAGCCCAGCGTGGCGCTGAAAAAGATGGCGGCGGCGACGCCGGTCGACTTCGACATGAAGTTCGACGAACCGGTGGCGCCGAACAGGCTGCCCGATGCGCCGGAACCGAAAGCGGCGCCCATGTCGGCGCCCTTACCGTGCTGCAGCAAGACCAGGGCTATGATAACCAAAGCTGACAAAACCTGCACGGCGACCACCAGATTGAACAAAACATTCATTGCTTATTCCATTCTCAGTTTAAATTTTTAATTAGCGGCGTGAAGGATAGCCAGGAAATCCGCCGCTTTTAATGCCGCCCCACCGATCAAGCCACCGTCGATATCGGCCATGGCCATCAATTCCCTTGCATTCTCCGGCTTCATGCTGCCGCCGTACAGGATGCGCACGGCCGCGGCCGCGCCGGCATTTTTTTGCGCCAGTTGCCTCCGCAGCAGACTGTGCACGTCCTGCGCCAGTTGCGGCGTCGCCGTCTTGCCGCTGCCGATAGCCCAGACCGGCTCGTAAGCCAGCACGATCTTCGCCACGTCGGCGCCATCGATCAGGTCCAGCACCGCCGCCAGCTGGGCGGCGACCACGGCTTCGGTCTGGCCGCCGTCGCGTTCCGCCAACGTTTCGCCGACGCAAATGACCGGCGTCAGCCCGGCCTTCAGCGCCGCCAAAGCCTTGAGCCCCACCAGCTCATTGCTTTCGCAGTGATAGGCGCGCCGTTCGGAATGGCCGACGATGACATAGCGGCAACCGAATTCCAGCAGCATGCATGCCGCCATTTCGCCTGTGTAGGCGCCGCATTCGTGGGTCGAAACGTCTTGCGCGCCCCACGCTACCGGCGTGCCGGACAATAGCGTTTCGCATTGCGCCAGGTAAGGCGCCGGCACGCAGATGCCGCAATCGGCGCCGGCCGGCGCCAGTCCATCGGCGATGGCCGACAGCAGCCCGGGGTTCGAGCTGCGGCAGCCATTCATTTTCCAGTTGCCGATGACGAGTTTGCGACGCATAGTAGCCTAAAATCCAGTAACCCGCTATTTTAAGCTACCCGCCTAGCCCGGTCAAACCTCCGATTGCAATTGGGACAATGGCGCTGGCCTGTAAGAATGCGCCGACAAGGTATTTTGACCGGCGCAACCCTTGCCCGGTTCCCGCTGCAGGCTCTTAGCCGCCGGTTCTTGATTTATTAGGCAGGGGCATGCCCGGCTTCCAGGCGGCCGACAGCGCCTGCCCTTCCTCGACCTGTTCCTGGGTCATTTGCTTGAGCACGGCGGCGCGCTGTTCGATGGCGTTCACCGAGCCGTTGGCCGCCGCCAGGTTCCACAGCATGTAGGCGATGACCTTGTCCTGCGGCACGCCGCCCATGTGGTAGCGGTACATCAGGCCCAGCACCTGCTGGGCCTCGGCATGGCCCTGCTCGGCCGCCTTGCGGAACCAGACCGTGGCCTGCTTCTGGTCCTGGATCACCGCATTGCCGGTGTAATACATGGCGCCGACCACGTATTGGGCATCGGCCTTGCCCTGCATGGCGGCCTTGCGGTGCCACGCCATCGCCTGCTTGTAATCCTGCGGCACGCCGCGGCCCATGTAGTACATCAGGCCAAGCAAATGTTCGGCATCGGCATTGCCGGCCTTGGCCAGGGGCAGGATTTCCTTCAGCGCCTGGGGATAGTTCTTATTGTTGTATGCGCTCGCGCCTTCGGCAAAACCGGCCAGCGCGGCCTGTTGTAATCCGAGTGAGAGCGTTATCGCCAAAAGTAATTTTTTCATGTCGCGTAAGAAAATGGGAAAGGGTCGAACTGCCTGTCCATCTGGAAACAGGACACCATTTACTTCCAGCTCACCTTGCCCAGCCCGTCGACGCTGACGTTGCGGTTGGTCGGTTTGCCATATACAGTGACCGAACCGAGCCCGCTCAGGTTCAGCGTCGCATTCTGGATCGCCGTCACGGTCGCGTTACCCAGGCCGTTCAAGTCGACATTCACGGAATCGGCCTGAAACTGTTGCGCATTCAAGTCGCCCAGGCCGCCCAGCGTGGCTTTCAGCGATTTGCCGTGGCCGCCCAGCGTGATGTAACCGGCGCCGCGCAAGTCGAGGCTGACGCTGTCGTTGTCGCTGACCCATATATTAAGACTGCCGACGCCGCCCAGGCTGGCGTCGACTTTTTTATAATCGCAAACCACCTTCATCGATCCGGTGCCCTCCAGCGACAATTGCAGCGCAGCGCCGCTGAAGCCGCTGATCTCGGCGCCGCCGACGCCGTCCGAGCCGACTTCTCGCAGCGAGGGCAAGACCAGGTCGGCGCGCATGCCGGCGCGGCCGAAGCGCATGCCGTGCATGTCGGAATCGATATGCAGGGTGTCGCCGCTCTGCACCGTGGTCACGTTTTCCAGATAGCGCTTGTCGCCGCTGATCTTCAACGAGGCCGGGCTACCCTGGTGCAGGCGCAAGTCGATGGCGCCGTCCAGCTTGATGCGCACCACGCGCTCATCGACCGGCCGGGTCTCGCTGCCGCTTTCCTGGGCCTGCACCTGGCCGAGGATGGCGCACAGGGCGGCCAGCATCAGAGCGGACTTGAATAATTTCATCATGCCTGTTCTCTCAAATATGTTATTCATAAACTATAATCGCCGGCCCCTTGGCCGCTGCGCCGGATTGCGATGAAATGCATATTTCGCGGCTCAGACGACGCCATGGCGGGATGGGCCGAGGCCTAGCCGGCCGGCGCGCGCCGGCCGCCGGGCTTGAAGGCGGCGCCCGGCAAGACGATAGTGGCCAGCACCCCGCCCTGCGGATGATTTTGCAGCAACAGTTCGCCGCCGTGGGCCTGGACGATGCCGCGGGCGATGCCCAGGCCGAGACCCATGCCGCTGCTGTTTTGCTTGCGCCCGTGTTCCAGCCGCACATAGGGATCGAACAGGCTGGCGAAGGCGTCTTCCGGGATGCCGGGACCGTGGTCGCGGATCCGGATCTCGATATTGCCGCGGCACTCCCCGGCGGAGATTTCCACGCCCTTGGCGTAATGCAGGGCATTGTCGAGCAGGTTGCCGATGGCGCGCTTCAATGCCAGCGGCCGCGCCGTGACGCTCAGGCCGGAATTGCTGAAGGAGACCGCATGGCCGGCCAACTGGGCGCCGCGCACTATGCGCTGCAGCATCGCATCGAGGCGCACCGCGGTCGGGTTTTCATGGATATCGCTATCCTTGACGCATTGCAGCGCACCCTTGACCATCATGTCGAGTTCATCCAGGTCGTCGTGGAATTCGCTGCGCAAGGCATCGTCGTCGAGCAGTTCGGCGCGCAGCTTCAGGCGCATGATGGGCGTGCGCAAGTCGTGCGAAATCGACACGAACAGGCGCTCGCGGTCTTCGATGTAGCGCTGGATGCGCTCGCGCATGACGCCGAAGGCGCGCGCCGTGTTGATGAACTCGCGGCTGCCGGTCTCCGGCAGCGCCGGCATGCGCTCGCCGTTGCCGAAGGCGGTGGCCGCTTCCGACAGCGCCGCCAGCGGCCGCGTGGTCCAGCGCACCACCAGGATGGACAGCACCAGCACCGCCGCCAGCGACAGCGCCTGCAGCAGCACGCGGTCGCGCGTCAGCAGCCGGTCGGCGTCGAGGAAATACGGATTCGGCATCAGCGTCGCCAGGTACAACCAGTGACCGGGGTCCATCTCGGCCTGTATCACCAGCACCGGCGCCGGCGCCGCCTTGCTCATGACGATGTGCTGGACCCAGCTTTCCGGCAAGTCGGCGATGGTCGAGCCATCGTCGGCGAAGACCAGCTTGTCGGGCCAGGCGAAGGCGATGCGGATGTCCGCCACGTTCGGCAAGGCTTCCTTCAGCGCGCCGCCGGTCTGTTGCAGGGCGATGTCGGCCAGCGCCTGGTGGCCGATGCCGTCGATCGGCACCGGCGCGCGGTTGATGTTGACGAGAAAACGGGTGCCGCCCATTTCGCGGAATTGCTGGATGATCAGGGGACGGTAGTTCGGCGGCAGGCTGAGGAAGAAGCGCACGGCGCTGGCGGCGCTCAGCGCCAGGTGGTGCGAGGCGCTGGCGACGTCGATTTCGGCTTCGGCGCGGCGCTGCGCGGCCCAGATGACGTTGCCGGCCAGTTGGGTCAGCATGACGCCGGCCAGCATCACCACCGACAGGCGGCCCATCAGCGATTGCGGCAGGATACGCTGGATAAGCTGCTGCAGCAGACGCATGGAAGGGCCGCCGCGCCGGCCCGCGCCCGCGCCGCCCTGATCCGGCGCCGGGCTAGGCATTGCCGCTGCTGACGTCGGCTGCGAAGACGTAACCGGCGCCGCGCACGGTCTTGATCAACAGCGGCTGCTTGCCGCCGTCGTGCAAGCGCAGGCGCAGGCGGCTGATCTGCACGTCCAGCGAGCGGTCGAGCGGGCCGGCGTCGCGCCCGCGCGTGCCTTCGCACAGCACGCTACGGTCGAGGATGTCGCCGGCATGCTCGACGAAATATTTCAGCAACTGGAAATCGAGGCCGGTCAGCGGCACCAGTTCGCCGTCGGGATCGGTGACGGTGCGCGCCACGGCGTCCAGCGTGAAACCGACAAAACGGTAGAAGCGCGGCGCCGCGGCATTGTCCATGCCGGTGCGGCGGTGGATCGCCTTGATGCGCGCCAGCAATTCGCGCGGGCTGTAAGGTTTCGAAATGTAATCGTCGGCGCCCAGTTCCAGCCCGACCACGCGGTCGGTCTCGTCGGAACTGGCGGTCAGCATGATGATCGGCACGTTGGAACGCCGCCGTACCGTCTTGCACAGCGCAAAACCGTCGGTATCGGGCAGCATCACGTCGAGGATCACCAGCGACAATTCCTCGACATAGCGGTGGAATTCGGCGAGAAAGGTTTCGCCGTTGTGCGCCAGGCCGACCTCGTACTGGTTCTTTTCCAGGTAAGTCTTGAGCAGGGTGCGGGTTTTTTGGTCGTCATCGACAATAAGTATTTTGCGCATATTTGCCTGTCGCTTCGGTTAACGGATAAGAACGGGACAAGAACGAGAATAAGAACGGGAAGGCGGCAAGGCGCGGCTGGCCATGGTCGCCGGCGGCCGCATTATCGGCTCTTCACCGGCGATCGGGCGATGGTGGCCAGGCGGCGCTGGGTATCGGCCACGCTGACCTTATCGTCCAGGAAAAAACGGTGAATTTCGGCGACCATGCCGTCGCGCACGATCTCATCGGCGGCCATCCGGTGCACCAGGCTGGGCACCTGGGCGGCGCCACCGCTGGAAAACAGTTTCCACGACGCCCGCGCGCAACTGTCCATCCTCGACATGTCAGGCGCGCGCAAGACCGATACCGAACCCTTGGCCTGGTTATAGTCGGCCTGGACCGCCGGCGTCATCACCAGCGCAGCCAGTTTTTCCTGCGCCGCCCGGTAAGGGGCGCGCATGGCCAGCATCGCCAGCGTGTCGACATTGTACAGGTGAAAACTGGCGGTGCCGGGCACCGCCGTGCAACCGAAGTCTTCGTCGGTGACCTGGCCCCAGGCATTCAATTCACCCTTGGCCCAGTCGCCCATCACCATCATGGCGGCCTGACCGTCGGCCAGGCGGCGCACGGTGGCGTCCCAGGAACGCTCGGCCACCGGCGCGCCCATCCATTTTTTCAGGCTGCGCAAATGGGCCAGCGCGGCGCCAAGGCGGGCATCGGCGAAGGCGCCGCCCTCGCGTTCGATGAACAGGCGGCGGTACAGGGCGGCGCCGCCTTCGGACAGCACCAGCGTCTCGAACAGGGTGGCGACTTGCCACGGTTCGCTGCTCTGCGCCAGCGGCACCACGCCGGCTTCTTGCAGGCGTATGGCGGCGTGCTCGAACTCGCTCCAGGTGGTCGGTGGCGCCAGACCGTAGCGGGCGAACAGGCGGCGGTTGTAAAACAGGGTATTGACGCGGTGGATGCCCAGTGGCGCGGCGACAAAATGGCCGTCGGCCTGCACCAGGTCTTCGATCGCCGGCAGCAGCAGCTGGTTCCAGTTGCCGGCGGCGGCGACGCGGTCCAGGTTCATCAGCAAGTCCAGCTGGGCCCACTCGGTCAAGACGATACCGTTGAGCTGGGCCACTTCTGGCGCATTCTTCGCCAGGATGCGGCTGCGCAAGACAATCCCGGCGCCGACCCCGGAACCATTCGGGATCACGGCGTTTTGCCAACCAATGTTGTCCGCCTTCAGCCGCGTCGACAGGATGTCGACCGCGCGCCGCTCGCCGGCCGACACCCACCAGTGCAATACCTGCAGGCTGTCGGCTGGAGCAACCTCGGCCTGGGTGGCGTAAGCCGGCGTCAGCAAGGACGCGCACAGGCAAGCCAGCGTCGGTATTACACGCAGCATCATTTCCTATCTCCTCTAGACAGCCCTGCCTGCCTCATGGGGCAAACCATTGTTTTATCTATCTATTCAGCGGCCGATATGGTCTCGCACATGGACGGGCCGGACTATAACCCAAGCCCGCCCAACAACATTAGTTATTTTATAATTATTTTTGAAAGCATTTGTGTACTTTTGTAATTTTATATTGCAGGCATTCTCAATGGTAACGCTCCCATTATGCGTGGTTTCAAGAATGGAACCACTATAAATATGCGCCTGCACATGTAAAGAAATGTAAGCAATAAATTAAGTTGACATGGATAATAATCAATAAAATCAATCACTTAGCTATTATATACAACACTTTTTTGTATGAATGGCGTCACAGGGAATGGCGATGTTACTGTCGTCACCGCTATAGCAAAAATCACAAGAATCTTGCTTGCAGCACCCTGCGTGGCTAACGCGGCAATATGGAAAACTGGATAAACGAGCTGTTGAATGTCGTGTCCTAGCCACGCTTTTTACAACCCGATGGAGACAATTTATATGAATCGCAGCCTTAAAACCCTGCCGCTGGCGCTGGCGCTGGCGTTTGCCAGCAGCCTGGCCCACGCCGACGCTTACAACGATACCGAAGGTTTCCACGGCTACCTGCGCGCCGGCGCGGGCGCCAGTTCGACCCATGGCCCACAGAGCTGCTTCGGCCTGGGTAACAATACGCAAGGTTTCCGCCTCGGTAACGAATGCGATAGCTATTTCGAAGGCGGTTATACCCAGGAAATCATCAAATCGGACAATGGCACCAGCTGGGTTGCCACGATCTGGGCCGATGCGTATAAAAACGGTTCCGATTTCAGCAACGCCTCCCTGCAACTGGCGAAAGCCTATGTCGAAGCGCGCAACCTGCCCTTCCTGAACGGCGGCACGGCGTGGATCGGCAAGCGTTATTACTACCGTCCCGACATCCACATGATGGATATGCAGTACATCAACTTGAACGGCACCGGCGGCGGTATCGACAAGATCAATTTCGGCCCGGGCAAGATCAGCTACGCGATCTTCAAGGATAACGACACCAACAACTTCGACCCGAACACCGGCGCAGTGATCTCGACCAATGCCGCGATCCGCCAGAACGTGGTCTACGAAGGCTTCCCGGTCAATGTAAACGGCACGCTGGACGGCGCCATCACCATCATTACGTCCCAGAGCAAGGGTACGGTCGAAACGCATGACGGCTGGCAAGCATCGCTATTCCATAAACAAGATAAATTCTTTGGGGGCGGCAACACCCTGGGCATCCAGTACGGTGTCGGTCCTGGCACCGGCATCGGCGGCCAGTGCTGCGCGCGCATGGGCAGCTCCGGCAGCACCATGCTCGGTTCGGACGTGACGCAATTGCGTATTTTCGACGACGTCGTGGTGCAGCCGACCAAACAATTCAGCACCGAATTCGTCGCGCTGTGGCAGCACAACAAGGCCGACAACGTCATTTACGGCAGCACCTGGGCCACCGCCGGTATCCGTCCAGTCTACGCCTTCGTGCAAAACTTCAAGCTGCAGGCCGAACTCGGCTACACCTCGCTGAAAACAGACAGCACCGGCGAAACCGCCCACCTGACCAAGCTGACCATCGCCCCCACCATCTCGGTCGGCGAAAGCTATTGGTCGCGTCCTGAGTTGCGCGCTTTCGTTACCTACGGCAAATGGAACGGCGCCGCCACCGCCATGGTGAACGCCTTTAATAACCAGGGTCCGGTTTACGGCAACGGCACCAGCGGCACCTCGGTCGGCCTGCAGCTCGAAGCTTGGTGGTGACCTGGGCCGGCGATAACCGACCCGGCATTATAGAATCGGCAGTACGGAGCGGCGCCTTGGGCCGCCGCCCGGTAAACTGACTACATTATTAAAATATCGTTGGAGACATGATAATGAAATTGAATGAGATCAATACCGCGCTGGCCCTGTCGGCCCTGATCGCCATCGCTCCAGCCGCGCACGCGGCGCCGCAAGTCGAGGTGTTGCACTACTGGACCTCGGGCGGCGAAGCGAAAGCCGTCGGCGAATTGAAAAAAATGATGGAAGCCAAGGGCGTGACCTGGAAGGATTTCGCCGTCGCCGGCGGCGCCGGCGAAAATGCGACCACTGCGCTGAAAGCCCGCGTCATCTCCGGCAATCCGCCGACCGCCGCCATGATCAAGGGACCGGCGATCCAGGAATGGGGCCAGGAAGGCGTGCTGGCCAATATCGACGCCGCCGCCACCGACGGCAAATGGGCCACCCTGCTGCCGCCGGTCGTGTCGAACGTCATGAAATACCAGGGCCACTACGTCGCCGTGCCGGTCAATGTGCACCGCGTCAACTGGCTGTGGATCAACCCTGAAGTGCTGGCCAAGGCCGGCGCCAAGGTGCCGACCAATTTCGACGAATTCTTTGCCACCGCCGACAAGATCAAGAAAGCCGGCCTGATCGCCGTCGCCCACGGCGGCCAGCCATGGCAAGACGCCACCGTGTTCGAAAGCGTGGTGCTCGGCGTCGGCGGCGCCGACTTCTACAAGAAGTCCCTGGTGCAGCTCGACCAGGCCAGCCTGACCAGCCCGACCATGATCAAGGCTTTCGAGACCCTGGGCCGCATCAAGACCTATATCGACAAGGACGCGGCCGGCCGCGACTGGAACCTGGCTACCGCGATGGTGATCAATGGCAAGGCCGGCATGCAATTCATGGGCGACTGGGCCAAGGGCGAATTCACCGCCGCCGGCAAAGTGCCGGGCAAGGATTTCCTCTGCGTCGCCGCACCGGGCACGGACAAATCCTTCACGTTCAACATCGATTCGCTGACCATGTTCAAGGTCAAGAATCCTGACGAACAAAAAGCCCAGCTGACCCTGGCCTCCGCCGTGATGAGCCCCGAGTTCCAGGAGACCTTCAACCTGAACAAGGGTTCCATCCCGGTCCGTTCCGGCATCTCGCGCGCCAAGTTCGATTCCTGCGCCACCAAGTCGATGGATGACCTGGCCGCGGCGAACAGCGCCGGCTCCCTCGAGCCCAGCCTGGCGCACGGCATGGCGATCGAATCGGCCAAGGCCGGCGCGATCCAGGACGTGATCGCCAAGTTCATGAACTCGACGATGACGCCGCAAGCCGCTGTCCAGGCTCTGGCCAGGGCAGCGAAGACGAGGTAATGTCCACGTAATGCAGGCAACACCATTGGCAATGCGTTTTTAGCGCTTTGCGCGCGGCCTGCGGGCCGCGCGCCAACAGGCCGGACAGTGCGTCGCAAGCGTGCTGTTCGGCTTTGTGCTCTCGCTCTGGAGAATTTGTATGTCCGCCACACCCCCACCCCCGCTGGTGCCGCCGGCCGGCAAGGCCAGCCGCGAAGCGCCGCGCGCCAGCCGTTTCGGCACGCTCGCCGATCGCTGGCTGCCGCGCCTGGTGCTCTCACCCACCATCGCCGCCTCGCTCATCTTTGTCTACGGCTTCATCTTTCTCACCGCCTATCTGTCGCTGACCGATTCGCGCATGATGCCGAACTACGAATACACCGGCTTCGGCCAGTACGCCGAACTGTTCCAGATCGACCGCTGGTGGGTCGCCGCCAGCAACCTGGGCATTTTCGGCGGCTTGTTCATCCTGATCTGCCTGGCCATCGGCCTGTTCATGGCAGTCATGCTGGACCAGCGCATCCGCGCCGAGGGCGCCCTGCGCGCCGTCTACCTGTACCCGATGGCCCTGTCCTTCATCGTCACCGGCGCCGCCTGGAAATGGATCCTCAATCCCGGCCTGGGCCTGGAAAAGGTGATGCACGATTTCGGCTTCACCAATTTCACCTTCGACTGGCTGGTCAATTCCGACATGGCCATCTACACCGTGGTCATCGCCGCGGTGTGGCAATCGTCCGGCTTCGTCATGGCGCTGTTCCTGGCCGGGCTGCGCGGCGTCGACGACAGCATCATCAAGGCCGCCATGGTCGACGGCGCCAGCCTGCCGACGATCTACCGGCGCATCGTCATCCCGGCGCTGCGCCCGGTCTTTTTCAGCGTGCTGCTGGTGCTGTCGCACATCGCCATCAAGAGCTTCGACCTGGTGATGGCGCTGACCGCCGGCGGTCCCGGCACCTCGTCCGACCTGCCGGCCATCTTCATGTACCAGTTCTCCTTCACCCGCGGCCAGCTCGGCCTGGGCGCGGCGTCGGCCATGATGATGCTGGCGACCGTGATGGCGGTGCTGGTGCCGCTGATGTATCTCGAAACCAAAGGAACTCGCCATGGGCGCTGAACCGAATGCCGACAAAGGCGGCGCCATGCAGCCCGGCCGCCTCTTCATCTACGCGCTGCTGGCGCTGGTGGCGCTGTATTACCTGGCACCGCTGTACGTGATGCTGAGCACCTCGCTGAAGTCGCTCGACGAAATCCGCGACGGCAACCTGCTGTCGCTGCCGCTGCATCCGAGCGGCGCGGCCTGGGCCAAGGCCTGGGGCACGGCCTGCACCGGCGTCAGCTGCAACGGCCTGTCGCCCTACTTCTGGAACTCGGTGAAGATGGTGGTGCCGGCCGTGCTGATCTCCAGCCTGGTCGGCTCGCTCAACGGCTATGTGCTGGCGCACTGGCGCTTCCGCGGCGCCAACGCCATCTTCACCGCGCTGATGGTCGGCTGCTTCATCCCCTTCCAGGTGGTGATCCTGCCGATGGCGCGCCTGCTCGGCGTGGCCGAACTGGCCAACACCACCACCGGCCTGGTCTTCGTCCACATCATCTACGGCATCGCCTTCACCACCCTGTTCTTCCGCAACTACTATGTGTCGGTGCCGGAAGAGCTGGTGAACGCGGCGCGCATCGACGGCGCCGGCTTTTTCACGATCTACCGCCGCATCATTTTTCCACTGTCGCTGCCGATCTTCATGGTCTGCTTCATCTGGCAATTCACGCAGATCTGGAACGACTTCCTGTTCGGCGTGGTGTTCGGCGGTTCCGACGCGCAGCCGGTGACGGTGGCGCTGAACAACCTGGTCAACACCTCGACCGGGGTCACCGAATACAACGTCAACATGGCGGCGGCGATCATCGCGGCGCTGCCGACGCTGGGGCTTTACCTCGTGGCCGGCAAGTATTTCGTGCGCGGCTTGACGGCCGGCGCAGTCAAGGGCTGATTTACATTATCCATGCCGTCCACGCCGCTGTTGCGCGGCGCGGACGGCAAGTCAGGAGACATAGAATATGGCAAGTTTATCGATTCGTAATGTGCGCAAGGTGTATCCGAACGGCGCCGAAGTATTGAAGGGCATCGATCTGGAGATCGAGGATGGCCAGTTCCTGATCCTGGTCGGCGGTTCCGGCTGCGGCAAGTCGACCCTGCTGAACATGATCGCCGGCCTGGAAAGCATTTCCCAGGGCGATATCCTGATCGGCGAGCGCGTCGTCAACAACGTCCCGCCGAAGTCGCGCGACATCGCCATGGTGTTCCAGTCGTATGCGCTGTACCCGACCATGACAGTGCGCGAGAATATCTCCTTCGGCCTGGGCATCCGCAAGGTGCCCAGGGCGGAGCAGGAAAAGATCGTCAACCGCGTCGCCGAGACGCTGCAGATGAGCCACCTGCTGGACCGCAAGCCCGGCATGCTGTCGGGCGGCCAGCGCCAGCGCGTGGCGATGGGCCGGGCCATCGCCCGCGACCCCTCGCTGTTCCTGTTCGACGAGCCGCTGTCGAACCTGGACGCCAAGCTGCGCGTGGAAATGCGCGCCGAAATCAAGCTGCTGCACCAGCGCCTGGGCACCACCATCGTCTACGTCACGCATGACCAGATCGAGGCGATGACCCTGGGCGACCGCATCGCCGTCATGCGCGACGGCGTGGTGCAGCAGTTCGGCAGCCCGCAGCAGATCTACGACCAGCCGGAAAACCTGTACGTGGCCGGCTTCATCGGCTCGCCGTCGATGAACTTCTTGCGCGGCAAACTGGTGCAGCAAGGCGCCGGCGCCGCGTTCGCGCTGGAAAACGGCGGCCGCACCATCCTGCTGCCGCTGCCGGCCGCAAGCGCCACCAGCGCCATCGCCGCCTGGTACGACAAGGAGATCATCCTCGGCATCCGTCCCGAGCACGTCACCGACATGGTCAGCGCGCGCCGCGCCGAAACGCCGCAAGGCTATCACCCGACCGAAGTCGAATGCCTGATCGAGATGACCGAACCGACCGGCCCGGACACCCTGGTGTACGCCTGGTTCAACGGCGTGCGCGCCACCTGCCGCACCCACCCGCGCGCCGGCGCCGTGCCGGGCGCGCGCATCGGCCTGGCTTTCGACCTGTCGAAGGCGGTCTTGTTCGATCCGGTGACGGAGCGCCGCCTGGGCGCCTGATCGGGAAGCTAGACAAACCTACTGCGCAGCCCGCTCTCGCGTCTCCGTTGCTCACTGTACTCACGTACAGCTCCGCTACTCAACGCGATATCGGACTTGCTCGCTACGGTTTGTCGAGCTTCCCCAAAATAAAAAAACCGCCGGGCAAACGCGCCGGCGGTCTTGATCAGCCTGGGCTGAACGGCATTACTGGGCTGCGGCAGGCGCTGCGCCGTCGTCCGCGGCGGCGGCTTTCATCGACAGTTTCAGGCGGCCGCGGTCGTCCGTTTCCAGCACTTTGACGCGCACTTGCTGGCCTTCTTTCAGGTAATCGGCGACGGCGTTGACGCGCTCGTTGGCGATCTGGCTGATGTGCAGCAAGCCATCCTTGCCCGGCATGACTTGCACGATCGCGCCGAAGTCCAGCAGTTTCAGCACGACGCCGTCGTAGCTCTTGCCCACTTCGACGGAAGCGGTCAGTTCTTCGATGCGCCGCTTGGCTTCCTGGCCGGCGGCGGCGTCGACGGAAGCGATGGTGACCACGCCTTCGTCGCTGATGTCGATCTGCGTGCCCGTTTCTTCGGTCAGCGCGCGGATCACGGCGCCGCCCTTGCCGATCACGTCGCGGATTTTTTCCGGATTGATCTTGATGGTGATCAGGCGCGGCGCGAAGTCGGACAGCTCGGTCTTCACATGCGGCATGGCTTTCTGCATTTCGCCCAGGATGTGCTCGCGGCCTTCCTTGGCTTGCGCCAACGCCACTTGCATGATTTCCTTGGTGATGCCCATGATCTTGATATCCATCTGCAGCGCGGTGATGCCGGTATGCGTGCCGGCTACCTTGAAGTCCATGTCGCCGAGGTGGTCTTCATCGCCGAGGATGTCGGACAGCACGGCGAACTTGCCGCCTTCCTTGATCAAGCCCATGGCGATGCCGGCCACGTGCGATTTCATCGGCACGCCGGCATCCATCAGCGCCAGGCAGCCGCCGCAGACGGAAGCCATCGACGAGGAACCGTTCGATTCGGTGATTTCCGACACCAGGCGCACCGAGTAGCTGAAATCTTCCGGCGCCGGCAGCGCGGCCAACAGCGCCCGCTTGGCCAGGCGGCCGTGGCCGATTTCGCGGCGCTTGGGCGTGCCGACGCGGCCGGTTTCGCCGGTAGCGAATGGCGGCATGTTGTAATGCAGCATGAAGCTATCGGTGAACTCGCCCATCAGCGCATCGATCTTTTGGCTGTCGCGCGCGGTGCCCAGGGTGGCGACCACCAGGGCCTGGGTTTCGCCGCGGGTGAACAGGGCGGAACCGTGGGTGCGCGGCAAGACGCTGGTGCGGATCGAGATCGGCCGCACGGTGCGGGTGTCGCGGCCGTCGATGCGCGGTTCGCCGTCGAGGATTTGCGAACGGACGATCTTGGCTTCCATGTCGAACAGGATGTTGCCGACTTCGGCGGCGTCCGGCCCGGCGGCGCCGCTGCCGGCGGCTTCGGCGGCCAGGTCGGCCAGCACGCCGGCGGTGGCGGCTTTCAGCTTGGCGGTGCGTTCCTGCTTGTCCTTGGTCAGGTAGGCATCGCGGATCTTGGCGTCGGCGAAATGCGCGACGCGGGCGATCAGCGCTTCGTTCTTCGGCGCCGGCGCCCATTCGACTTCAGGCTTGCCGCCGTCGCGCACCAGGTCGTGGATGGCGTCGATGACGGCCTTCATCTGTTCGTGGCCGTAGACGACGGCGCCGAGCATGACGGCTTCCGACAATTCCTTGGCTTCCGATTCGACCATCAGCACGGCGGTTTCGGTGCCGGCGACAACCAGGTCCATCTGCGAGGTTTTCAGCTGGGTGACGGTGGGGTTCAGGATGTACTGGCCGTTGGCGTAGCCGACGCGCGCGGCGCCGATCGGGCCGCTGA
>DASYLQ010000285.1:0-17394 GCA_036009485.1 Janthinobacterium sp. | reverse complement strand
TACGCCGGCGTTCCTGCCCGGCGCATCAAGGAACTGAGGATACCAGATGATTGACGGTTCTTTATGGAGGTCAATGCATCCGACAGATCGTTCAGGACATCGTATGCTGGAGCAGCCACATAGGCTATAGAATATTGATTGAACTGATAAGTTATTATATTTTTTACTTCAATTCGCCATTTCATTAACTTGGGACACTCATTAATTTTCACCTATTTCAGCCGACCAGGAACGACGCAATTGGCAAGCGGTTTCCAATTTCAATAAAGCCCGCCATTACTACACTACATTGCAGCGGGAGGTTGTTGCGAGGTCAATGCCGCGGCAGCGAGGACTGCTCCGAACAACAGAAAGGTTTCGATTTGCAGCACGGCGCGAACGGTTCTCAGGTCCCGTGCTGAACGGGCCGCGGCAGGAAGTCCGATAAACTTGTTGTAGCCGCCCAGTGCGATAGCCAGGAGAACCAGCGCAATTTTTACCAGTAGCGTCAGCCCGTAGCGGGTATGCACAAGATGTTCGGCGCTTCCCACCCGATGCCAGGCGCTATAGATGCCGGTGACGATGATCGCGACGACCGCCAGCAGCGCCGCCGTTGACATGCGGTCGAGATATCGGCCAGTGGCCTGCGTACCGAGCGTTCCGATACCTTTCTCGCCGAGGACGAACCAGCCTGACACCATGACGGCGCCCGTCCACAAGCCTATCGCAGAAAAGTGCGTCGCTTCGGCCGCGAGCGCGAGCGTCCAAAATCCGTCTTCTCCGGCGTGTCCCATGGATGCGCGGGTCAGCGCGAACGCAGCCAGCGTCAGCAGCGCGGCGATATCGCTGGCGCGTCCCCCGCCGCGCAGCCGAATGGCGAAGAAGATAGCCAGCGCCAGAATGGCGGCGCAAGCGGCGTGACCATAGTCGGTGCTTGAGACCATCATCCAAAACATCGGACAGGCTTGCCTGAGGCCGACGCCGCCCATCACGGCCGTTGCCGCCAGCAGCGCGGTGGCGCTGGCGGCTATACTGAGCCCCGCCGCCTGCAAGTCCCGTTTGCCAAGCCCAGTCTCGACATCATCCCGCTCAACGCCGCCCGAGCTCATCCAGCAGCGCGCAAACCAGGAGCCGACCAGCCAGCAAAAACCGATGTTCAGCACCAATGCGGAGCCTAGTTGCAGCAACGACACAGCATCCATTTATTTCACCGTGAACTTGAAGTCACCCGTGCGGCGGTGGCCGTCGTGTCCGACAGCCACCCAGCTGACGGTGTAGGCGCCGGCGGACAGTGCCGGAACTTCCAGGCGCAGGATGGCCGGGTTGGCGGCGTCGACCTTCGCTTTACCAGGAGCGACTGCCTTGCCTTCGGCGTCGGCCAGGGTGATGCTGCTGAAAGCCGCTTCGATCTTTTCGTTGAAGGTGAGCGCGATCTCCTTGGGCGCGGCCGCAAGCGTGGCGCCGGCCTCCGGATTGGAGCTCGTCAGCTTGGCGTGTGCCGAAGCAAACGGGCTGGCCAGCGTGGCCGCAACCATCGCGATGGCCAGAATCATGGTGTGCAATGCTTTCATTCGTATTTCTCCTAATGTGGATTGTTTAAATTATGTAAATTATTTAGCCGCTTCGATGGCGGTCACCGTGAGTGCGCCAGCAACTTTTTCCGCGACAAAACGGACTTTTTCACCCTGCTTGACCTGGGCTAGCATCGCCGGGTCTTGGACCTTGAACACCATGGTCATGCCGGGCATACCCAGGTTTTTCAGTTCGCCGTGCTTGATGGTGAGCTTGCCGGCGTCTGTGTCGACCTTCTTGATTTCGCCTTCGCTCATGGCGTCCTGAGCGGGGGAGACGGCAGCCTGCTGCGCGAATGCCGCGGAAGCGGCTGCGACAGAGGACAGGCCGATCAACGTTGCCAGGACGATTTTTTGCAGATCTTTCATGGTGCTTCCCTTCGTTTGAAAAACAAAAATTATCAATGACCGCTATGGCCGCTGGGTTTGCGGACAGTGACTTCGACATTGGGTTGGTTCATCGCCGGCATGGACTGTCCGCCCGCGCTAAAGCTGCGTTGAGGCTCGGGCAATGCCCCTGTCCACTCGTACGCCAGCGTGCCCGCCGGATGCTTGTACCAACCGGGATCCGAGTAGTCGCCGCGCTTCTGGTCCTTGCGTACCTTGAGTACGGTGAACATGCCGCCCATCTCGACGCCGCCGAACGGCCCCTCGCCCATCATCATGGGCAAGGTGTTCTCCGGGAGCGGCATCTCCATGCCCCCCATCGAACCACCCTTATCCCCCATCGCCATGTAGTCGGGGACGATTTTGTTAATCTTCTCGGCGACGCTGCGCTGGTCCACGCCTATCATGGTCGGCACCGAATGGCCCATCGCATTCATTGTATGATGCGACTTGTGGCAATGCAGTGCCCAGTCGCCCGGATCGGTCGCAAGGAACTCGACGGCGCGCATCTGTCCCACCGCGATGTCGGTCGTCACCTCAGGCCAGCGCGACGCCGGCGGTGTCCATCCCCCATCGGTTCCGGTGACGAAGAACTCGTGGCCATGGATGTGGATGGGGTGGTTCGTCATCGTCAAATTGCCGACCCGGATGCGCACCTTGTCGCCTTGACGAACGGGCAGCGAGTCTATCCCTGGGAATACGCGGCTGTTGAAGGTCCAGATGTTGAAATCGAGCATGGTGTTGATCCTGGGCGTATAGGTCCCGGGATCGACGTCATAGGCGTTGAGCAGGAAAACGAAATCACGGTCGACCGCATGCAGCGAGGGGTCTTTCGGGTGCGTCACCCAAAAGCCCATCATCCCCATCGCCATCTGCGCCATTTCATCGGCGTGCGGGTGATACATAAATGTCCCTGGGCGTTTTGCCTCGAATTCGTAGACGAAAGTCTTGCCTGGAGCGATACCTGGCTGGGTCAGGCCCGTTACGCCATCCATGCCGTTGGGGAGGCGCTGTCCATGCCAGTGCACGCTGGTGTGCTCCGGCAGTTTGTTGGTCACGAAAATGCGGATGCGGTCGCCTTCGACGACTTCGATGGTCGGGCCCGGCGACTGGCCGTTGTAGCCCCACAGGTTCGCCTTCATGCCGGGCGCCAGTTCGCGCACCACGGGCTCGGCTATCAGGTGAAACTCCTTCACTCCCTTGTTCATTCGCCACGGCAGCGACCAGCCATTGAGCGTGACCACCGGCTTGTACGGCCGGCCATTCGGCGGCAGCGGCGGTATGTGCGTATTGGCGTTATCCATCAGCATAGCCTCGGGCAATGACGCTGCACCGGCCCGGCTGACAGCTGCGGCGCTCACTGCAACCGCCCCGGCGCCCTTGAAAAAATCTCTACGTGAAATCATGGCACGGTCCTTGTATCGTTATTGCTTGCGCCGTTGACGGCGGATTGAAGCTTGGTCTCCGCTATCCAAAAATCGCGCTGTGTTTCGATGGCGGTATTGACGCTCATGATCTGTTCGCGCGAGTCGGCCAGGAGTTCGAATACGCTGGCCAGCATCCCGTTGTAACGAAGCAGCACTTCGTCCGATATCTTTTTGCGAAGCGGCACGACGTCATCGCGATAATGTCGTGCGATGTCATAGGTCGTGCGGTAAGCCGAATACGCTTCCCGGACCTCCGAACGGGCGCGCACCGCGGTGTCGGCGGTGCGATGCACCGATTGCATATAGACGGCCTCGGCCCGCGCCACCTTGGCGCCGCCCCAGTCGAAAATCGGCAGTTCGAGCGAAATCTGGTAGCCGTTTTGGCGCGGCAGGCCGGGATAGCTCTTGTTGGCGTAACCGGCGTCGAAGACATCGATGAAGCCCGTCGCCCTCGTCAAACCAAGAGCG
This sequence comes from Janthinobacterium sp., assembly GCA_036009485.1. Lineage (GTDB taxonomy): Bacteria > Pseudomonadota > Gammaproteobacteria > Burkholderiales > Burkholderiaceae_D > Janthinobacterium. Next base: position 13,562 of record DASYLQ010000285.1, on the reverse strand, counting down.
GCGGCCGTCGCTTCGGTATCGCGCCGCGCCGACAACATATCCAGCCGCTGCGACATCGCCTGGGCCTCGGCATTGCTCATCTCCCGCGGCTTGTCGGGGAGATCGGGCAGACGCTCGGGAAGAGCAAAGTGCTGCTGTTCGCCCCACAGGCCGAGCAGACGAATCAGCTGCTCGCGGGCGGCGGTCGCTTCCTGTCTCGTCCTGGCCAGTTGCGTCACCGCATCCTGGTAAAACGCCCGTTCGCGCGCCTGGTCAAGCTTGCTCCAGTTGCCGACCCTGGCCATGCTGTCGGCCAGCCCGGAAGAGGCTTCGGCGGCGCCACGCACCTGTTCCGCGAACGCCGCCGATTGGGCCGCCGCCACCGCCGTGAAGTAGGCGCGGCGCGTATCGGCGGCTAACTGAACGGCTTGAGACGCAGCTTGCAACTTGGCTTGCTCGAAGTGACGCTGCTCGATGCGTTTGCGCGCCGGCATCGTCAGCAGCCCTGCGATATCGAACGTGATGCCGCGGTCGATTTCCGAGTCGTTCCCGCCACGAACGTTGCCGAAACTAAAGCCTGGGTTGCGCATGCGGCCGGCCTGAACGAAATTGGCTTCGGACACCCCCAGTTCGGCGAATGCCGCCTTCAGCGCCGCGTTATTCAGAAGCGCAAGCTGCACAGCCGAGTCCGCGGTCAGCGGTTTCGACAGGAGAGATTGCACCTGCGCGTCGTTGCCGCCGGCATCCTGTCCGGTCTCCTTCGTGAAGTTCGCCGGCTGCCCGATCCTTTCCTGGGTCAGATGCGACACGTCATCGAGGCCGCCGTCGGGCGACAGGCTGGCACAGCCGGCAAGCAGGACTGCCGAGAGCCCGACTGCAGCGCGGCCAAGCGTGGGCATAGGTAATCGCAGCATGTCATTGGCCTTTCATATTCTTGCCGTGGGAGGCGTCTTCGGATACACCCGAAACGTCCCGGTTGGCTTGAATCCAAACCTTGTCGGGAGAGGCCTTCGGCTCCGGGTTGGGCTGGTAGCCGGCAAAAGCGGATTGATACTGCAGCGGCGCCACGGTGGCATTGGCATCCGTCACAGCCGCGGCTACACGGGCGGGCTGTGCGTGGATGAGCAACGGCACGCCGGCCACTGCAAGAAGCAGTAAGCGGAAGCGATTCATGTTTTCCTTAAAAATGGATTGGTACCCGGGCGTATAGTGCCCGAGGTGGTGCGGACCCTGGTCCGCGACTTCAGCAATCTTCAGGAAAGGCGGCGAGGCGGACGATCGAGGGTGGCGGGGACATAGGCGGTCATCGCAGGTTCGGCTGCGTTAGCCGCAAAGGTCGAAAAAGAGGCAGGCATTCCGGTGGAAGCTATGGTTGTTGGTACTGCCGCCCCGGCACAGCAGCTAGCGCAGTGGTTGCATTTCCCATGGATTCCGGCTGCATGGTCTGCGCCAGATGGGCCGCAATGCTCATGGTGTCCATTTGCATGAGTTTCAGCGACAGCCTCATCACCATGATGCTGAGTGGTCTGGCTTGGCGCGGTCCCGGTGCTGAACGGCATGAATGCAGCGGCTTCCCCTTGCAAGGGGAAAACCGCTATCAAAAGCCAGAGCAGGTAAGGAATAAGTGTGCGCATGAGAACCGAAATGGTACCGCAGTCCTTCGGACAATGGCAAGTTGGTTTACCCTAAACCTTCCCACAGGAGGAAGGTCAAGCGAAGCTTCGGTAATCATTTCCGCTATCGCTCTGGTCGTCTGGCATGCCATGGGCTACCCATCTTCTGACCGACATGACGATCTTCGTGATTCTGCTGGTTGCACTACGAGGCCAGTTGCTGGCACAAGCACAGTAGCGATCGCCGTACCGATGGGTCCGCTGAAGTCAGTGCCGTTGGCCCAGCACACCTCGATGCCGACCGGTTCGGCAAGCGGTCGCCACGCTCTTTAAAGCCATGAGCCAAATCCACTGGGAAACGAAATTTTCCAGTGAAAAATCCAAATTTTCAAAGCGATAATTGCAGCTTCCGCCCTGAAATCATTTAGTTCGGAATACGATACGCGCCTTGCTCAGATCGTAAGGTGTCAGTTCTACATTAACCTTATCGCCTGGCAAGATGCGGATGTAGTTCTTGCGCATTTTGCCGGAAATATGTCCGAGCACGAGATGCCCATTTTCCAACTTCACGCGGAACGTGGCATTGGGAAGGTTTTCAAGGATTTCTCCTTGCATTGCAATGACGTCGTCTTTTGCCATGGAAGTCCTGTGTTTGAATATTGAAGGGACGAGAGCGGCTTGCGATGCCGATGTCGAAGGGAGGCGATTTTACGCTGAATAGACGGTGCGTGGGATTTTACCGGCGCGGCCAGTCAAAACGCGTTTGCGAAGGCAGTGCAGACCTGCCGTTCTTCGTTTCCGGGCTGAGGTAGAATATCACGCTATGAAACCAATTATCTGTCTTGATGGCGACGGCGTCCTGTTGGACTTTCACCTGGCGTATCGCCACGCCTGGCATAAAGCGTTCGGTGTATTACCCGACATTAAAGATCCCCAGGCATACTGGCCCATAGACCGATGGGATGTGCGCAAGCTTGAAAGTGACGAACTTGATCATTTCCGGGCGTATTTCGATCACGGATTCTGGGCCTCTGTCCCGGCTATTCCGGGGGCGCTAGAAGCCTGCAACAAACTGGCGGACGCCGGATATGAATTGGTATGCGTCACGGCGCTTGATACCGAGTTCCAAAATGCGCGATTGGAGAATTTGCGCGACGGCGGCTTCCCTATCGAGCGGGTGGTCACCACAGGGAGCATGAACGGGCAAGCAAGTCCGAAAGCGGAAGCGCTTCGGCAGCTTCGCCCGGTCGCTTTTGTCGATGATTATTTGCCCTATATGCGCGCAATTCCATCGGACATTCATGCAGCGTTGATCTTACGGGAGCCAAACGGCAGTCCCAACTTCGAAGATGAGCAGACGCCGGTACACTCGCGCCATGCCGACTTGTTTGAATTTGCCGGCTGGTGGTTGGAGGGAAATCATGCATCGAAGTTTGGATAAAGGGAACTTGCAGGGCGCACTTCAAGCCGGGCCGGGGTCATCTTCCTTGTCTATAAAGAAACGGTAGCGGTTGCGGCCAGCTCGCTTCGCATCGTACATGACGGCGTCTGCATTCCTGATCAACTCTTCGGCCGTGCGCGCATCGCGCGGATAGATGGCGATGCCGATGCTGGCGGAAATGAGCGCCGTGTCCGAGTCCAGGATAAAAGGCTGCTTCAATGCCCGCCAAATCTTGGCCGCCAAGGTTTCCACGTGCGCAAGATTGGTAACGTCGGTCAGCACCACGGTAAATTCGTCGCCTCCCAGGCGCGCGACGATGTCGGTGTCGCGGATGGAGAGGCCGATGCGGCGGGCGACCTGCTGCAGAAGCTGGTCGCCTGCAATGTGACCCAGCCGGTCGTTGACCTCTTTGAAGCCGTCGAGATCGATGAAAAGCAAGGCCAGCGGCAAACCCGTGCGTGTGCAATGCTTGATCTCATGCTCCAGCCGCTCACGGAACAGAGTACGGTTCGGCAAGCCGGTCAAGTGGTCATAATTGGCGCTGCGCCGTATGTTTTCCTCCAGGATCTTGCGTTCCGTAACATCGCGGCCGATGCCGGCGATCGCTTCGCAGCGGTCCTGGGCATTGACGACGGGGACCAGCAAGTGCTCGTAGATCGCCTGATTGCCGTCCTCCAGCACAGCAGTCATTTCAGCACGGTAAATGTTTCCGGCTCGGATGACTTGATGCACGTGCTTGTGCATGTCGCCGCCAAACGCAGGGGATAGATCAAAAACATTTTCCCCTATCAGGCTGCTTGGCCTGGACTTGAAGAGCCGGGCAAATGCCTTGTTAGCGTAGAGAAGCACTCCATTTGTATCGATGATGTAATTCAGGTCCGGCGAAGTGGTAAGCAAGATGTTGAATAAACGGGTTTGTTTTTCCTTCAAGCCTGTATACTTGGACAACGATTCGGTCAGCGCCTGGTCTATCGCTTCATTGAAACGGACGATTTCATCGCCCGTGCCGCAATCTTCCGCGCGACCGCTCCACAAGCGCAGCACGCTCGCGCGCAAGGCACGGAATTCGGCCATCGTCTCGTTCACATTGAACCCTGCGGCCACCCGCGCAGACCCGTGCAATTCGGCATGCGTTTCCTGCGCTGGCGGCGGCCCCCTGCCCTTGGCTTTCAAGTCTTGTTGTACAGGAGATTGCGATTTCTCCAGGTCGATGGCGATGGCTTCCAACATACCTCGTGCATGGCCGCGTAAAGCATCCGGAGACAAGTTGGACGCAGACGGGATTTCTCCGGCAAATTTTTCCCATTCATCAAGAATGGCCGGCATATCCGTCTGAATAAAATTTGCTAGCCTCATCTGTGGGGTATCGGTCGGTATCGGTCGCAGACATCAACAACGTTATTAGACCAGCATCGACCGCATTCGTTCAAATTCGAGTCAGGCATCATGACACGCCTGCGGTGCCCAGCAAGCGTTGCAAGGCGCCCTGGTCCAGAGGATCGCTGAAATAACTTCCTTGCAATTCATCGCAGCCATTCAAACGCAGGAACTCCGCCTGACCGGACGTTTCAACTTCTTTCGCGACAACTGCCATGTCCAGGTTGTGGCCTATATCGATCAGCATTTTCGCCAGCGCCCCTTGCCGACCCGGTGTGCCGATGGCGTGGACTGCCGAGCTGTTCATTTTCAGGTGAGTCGCAGGAAAATTTTCCAGGTAACTCAGGCTGCTCATGCCGTCGGCGAAATCGTCGACAGACAGCTTGATACCCAGCCCCCTCATTTTTGCAGCAACTTCCCTGCTCAGATGAGGATTGCGCAATAAATGCTCCTCGCGAAATTCGAGTTCCAGGTTGCCGGCCTCCAGCGCGAAATGCGCCAGCCTGTCGCGTAAATGCGCGACATAGTTATGTTGGCTAAACTCACGGTAGCTGGCATTCATCGACACCAGCAAGCCCGCATAACCGCAGGCGTTCATCTCTTTTTGAAACTTCAATATCAGTTCAAGCACTCTGTGTCCAAGGGGAACAATCATGCCGCTTTCTTCGGCGTCTGGCAGGAAGGATGCCGGCATCAGCACGCCTTGTTCCGGATGGCGCCAGCGCAATAGCGCTTCGACGCTGTGGATGCCGCCTGTTTTTGCGCTCCAACGGGGCTGGAAGAGCAAAAACAATTCATCGTTATCGAGCGCATTATGGATGTCCGCTTCCCGCTTGCGCTTGGCTTCCGTGGCCGATTTCATGTCGGAAGAAAAAAAATGGACGTCGCTGGTTCCACTTCCCTTCGCGTGGTACATGGCGATGTCCGCGCACTTGATAAGCTCGATCACGCTGGCGCCGTCGTGGGGAAAGACGCTGACGCCCATGCTGGCCCCGACCGGGATTTCATTGCCATCGAAAGCGACGGGCCGCGACAAACCCGCGCGCACCCGCTCTATCATGCGCAGCGTATAGCGCAGCGAAGGCTGGTTGACGAGCACGAGCACAAATTCGTCGCCGCTCATGCGCGCCACCGTATCGCTCTCGCGCACCGAGGCCTGCATTCTCTTTGCCACGGCCATCAAAATGTCGTCCCCGGCCTTGTGGCCAAAGGTGTCGTTGATCAGCTTGAAGTTGTTTAAGTCGATCAACACCGTCGCCACCAGCGACTTGTTGCGCTGTGCCAGATGCAGCGCCTGCTCCAGGCGATCCCACAGCAGGTCGCGATTGGCCAGTCCGGTCAGGGCGTCGTGATGAACCCGGTGTTCGAGATGCGCTGTGCGTTGCTTTACCGCCGTCACGTCGGTAATGACGCCGATGAAATGGGTGGCGACGCCCTGCTCGTCGCGGACGGGGGTGATGGTCAGGTCGTTCCAGAACAGGTCGCCGTTCTTGCACAGGTTACGAAAGACGACATTGGTTTCCCTGCGCTCGTTGATTGCATCGCGCAACTGGCTGCGTTCATTCTCGTCCAGGCCGGGCGCGGCCATGAAGCGGGAATCGCGGCCCAACACTTCGGCAGCGGCGTAGCCGGTGATGCGTTCGAAAGCGGGATTGACGTATTCGATGGGGTTGTCCCTGCCGGCGCAACGCGTGATCAGGATGCCGTTGCTGGCCGCGTGCAGCGCCCGTTCGCGCAACAGCATCTGCTCCTGCTGCGCCCGGCGGCTCGACAGGTCGATGGCCAGGCCGCAGAGGTAGTATTTATTACGGCAAGACATGGCGGTGCCGGACAACAGGTAGGGAGTGGGCTTGCCGTTGCGGCCGACGCAACTGGCTTCCAGCTGCACTTCTTTGCGCTCGTCGAAGACGATGCGGATATGCTCTTCGACGTGACGTTTTTCCGCATCCCTGAACAGAGCCGCCGCAGGCAAGCGCCGTAACTCTTCCTCGTCTATCCCGCTGACTTCCTCCAGAGCCTTATTCCACAGCACAAAATGACCGGACGGGTCGATGATATAAAATACGCCGGGAAGGGTGTCCGCGAGGGCGCGCAAAGGCGTTGTTTCCAGCAGTTCCGCCTCGGATAAGGGCTCGGGCGCCATGGCGAATAACACGATGCAGGCGGCCAGGCCGTCCGGATCTTCGCTACGGTCTCGAAATTGCGGCAAAAGGCAGATCGTGGCGCCGGCTGTGCTGCCGTCGGCGCGTAGAATGTCGAGCTCCATTGTCTCGGCCGAGTGGGCGCATTCCGCCTTGCGTTCCGCGTAATATTGTCTGCTGGTAGGAGCCAGCAAGTGGCGGATGGGCGTGTGCAAGATGCTTTTCGCCGTGAACCCGAACAAGCGCTCACATTCCCCGTTCCAGCTGCTGATGTTGCCGGCCGGGTCGCTCAGGCAGGCGGCATATCCCGGTTGATGGCTTGCGGTCATGTATGACTCCAATTTTTATTATTGAATTGAACGGGAAAAGCTGCTTGCTTGTGAACGGGAAAGGCTGCTTGGTTGGACATTACTCATCCGGCGTAGTTCATTTTCCAGCAGCCGGCCGGGCCGTCCAGGCAGTTCAGAACGACGGCGCCGGTGCTGGCCGCGCTGGCGATCCTGCTTTTCCTGCTTTGCCTGCGCGTGTGGGGCCTGGGCCTGACCCATACCGACGACGCGATGTGGCTGCTGCGTTCGTATACTTCCTTCTTCGGCACAATCGACGACTGGGCCCGCATGCAAGGGCGGCTGTGGGCATATGTCTCGGGTACCCTGATCATGCATGCGCTTGTTGCCCAGGGAACGCTATACGGCGAATTGCTGCGCCTGGGCAGTTTCGTCCTGTTCTTTACAGGCTTCCATGTGACGGTCGCGGTCTATTGCGGCAGGCGCATCGCACTGCTGTGCGCCACTTTTTTCCTGGCCTTTTTTGCGCTGAAATGGGATGGCTCGATACTCACCACCTATCCCTTGATTACTTGGCCGGCCGGCATCGCCTTCACGGCCGCGGTATTGGCCGGACGCGCCTATGTGCGGCACGGCACGGGCGCGGCGCTGGCCGGCGCCGGCCTGCTGCTGTTTTGCTCACTGTTCAACAACGAAGGCGTGACCATCACCTTCATGCTGCTGTTTGCGCTGTCGATCTTCGCCAATGCCTCCCAGGCCGATCCTTCGGCGCGCCGCCGCATTGCCGGCATCGCCCTGCCGCAGCGTAGCGCGCGCCTGCTACTGGTATTCCTGGCCAGCGCGGCCGCGTATTCCGTGCTCTACCTGCTGTGGCGCCATCTGCATCCCTCGGTCTATAACGGCAATGCGCTGGCGCCGTTCAACGCGCGCTACATCGGCATCACGCTGTACCATTTTTCGACCGGCGGTTCGGCGCTGCACGAGTTGATGGCGCCGCTACAACTGCCGTATACCGCTACCTACCACGAAGGCAGGCAGGTCAGTTACGCGCTCGCCCAGTACCGGAGGGGAATGACGGCATCGCCGTTGGCCATCGCGGTTGCCGCCCTGGTCGCGCTGCTGGTCTGGCGCCTGCTTTCCTGCGGCGCCGGCGTTGCCTTTGATGCGCCGGCCGGCAAGTCCGGTGCAGCAAAGGCCAGCGCGTTGCGTTGCGCACTGGCCGGCGGCCTGGTGCTGGCGATCCTGCCGATCGTACCTGTCGCTCTGGCCGGGATGTACCAGACCTGGGCGATACGGATGCATGTGCGGGCCTATTCGCACACAGTGCTTGCCTATTTCGGCTGGAGCCTGGTGTTGGCGGCGCTGGTGGCGGCGCTGGCCGGCCGGCTGCAGCGCTACCGCGCATATCCGGCGCTACTGCTGTTGCTGGCCCTGGCGAGCGGCGCCTTGGCCGCCCTGGTCTACCGGGCCGACGATGCGATCGCCGCCGACATGCGGCCCGAGTCGGGCCGCTGGGCGCTGGTGAACCGGGCGATGGCGGTCAACCGGGCCGTATTCCGCTCGGACGTGCTGTGGATCCCCGGCCTGGCCCAGCGCACCCAGTATGGCCAGCTGTATGCGAGCTACTGGCAGGAATATGTGAAGGCGCGCTTCGGCGCCGGCACCGCCATCGAGGTGAAGATCCCCGACACCAATGAGCAGATGAACGGCATCGTGATGGTCGATTACGCCTACGACGCGGCGGGCCGGCGCATGCCGGCCCTGTTCACGGCCTTGCACAAGGAGACGCTGGCGGGGCCGTTCCTGGCGGGACGGACCGCCGTCGACTATGTGCTCGAGTTCCGCAGCGCCGGCGCCGGTGCCCAGCGCATTCCCGTCGCCGCGCTGGCGGCTGCGCCTGGCCTGCCCGGCCTGTTCGTGCTCAAGCTGCCTCCCGGCACCGATCCGGCCAGCGTGAGTCTGCTGCGCAGCGACGCGCCGGCGGCGGCCGCCCTGTGCATGAACCATTTGCCGCAAGGCTTGCGCATCGATTTCAAACAGCCGCGCATGGCCCATCCGGCGCTGGATCCGGCCGCCTATCTCGACGCCGGCTGGTATGAACCGGAGGCCGAAGCCGTGTGGTCGCGCGGCCTCGAGTCGCACCTGCGTTTTCCGCGCGCGCTGCTGCCTTCGGGCGCGCTGCGCCTTGACTTGAATATAAGCAGTTTCAGCGGCCTTGGTTTTGCCGCGGCCGGCGTGCAGCAGGTGGCTTTGCGCATCAACGACAAGCCCTTCGGCAAGTGGGATTTCACTCCCGGCGCAAGCGTTCCGATCGAGCTCGACTTGCCGGCCGACCTGCTGGCCGGCGCCGGCGTGCTTGACCTGCACTTTTCCGTCAGCCAGGCCATGGTTCCGAAGGATCACGGCTTGAACCCGCAAGACAATCGCACACTGGGATTATTACTTAGAAGCATTACTTTCTTGCCATCGCCCAGGAAATAGTCGACCGCCTTATTCGGTGACGCCGGCGGTTAGCCCTTTCCTGCTCATCTCCTTTCCAACCGGACAGTTGTTCAACCTCATACATGCGGGGCGGCAGCTATCAAACGGAGGCGCTGCATTTCCATCTGCCGGGCGCCGGCATCAAACACATGTTCTAACAGCAGCTTTAACACTTCGCTTCAGCGCTCGCCTTCATATTCGCCGCGGCGCGCCAGGCGGTTGCAATTGGCCCGGTACACCAGAGCCTGTTGCGCCGCCCGCACCTTGCTTTCGTCGCCATGCCAGAGTTCCAGCGCCGGTTGCTGGATCGCCCGCGCATAGGAAAACGCGACCGCCCACGGCAGGCGCGACTTGAAGCGCTGGTTCATCGCATTCAAGCGTGCCGAAGCCAGTTGCGCCGACTGTCCGCCCGACAGGAAAGCGACCCCCGGCACCGCCGCGGGTACGTTGCGCAACAGGCAGGTGATGGTGGCGTCGGCCACCTCTTCCACCGATTCCTGGCGCGGGCAATCAAGCGCCGGCAGCACCATGTTCGGTTTCAGGATCATTCCTTCCAGCGCCACGCCTTGCAGCGACAATTGCTGGAACACGCTGCGCAGCGCTGCTCCGGTGACGCCGAAACAGCGCGCCAGCGTATGCTGGCCATCCATCAGCACTTCCGGTTCGACGATGGGCACGATGCCGGCTTCCTGGCACAGGGCGGCGTAGCGGGCCAACGCGTCGGCATTGCTTTCGATGCAGGCACGGCTGGGAATGCCGTCGCCGATGGTGATCACGGCGCGCCATTTGGCGAAGCGGGCGCCGAGTTGCCGGTATTGCGTCAGGCGCTCGCGCAAGCCATCCAGGCCTTCGGTGATTTTTTCATTCGGATGCAAGGCCAGATCCTTGGCGCCGGCGTCGACCTTAATGCCGGGAATGATGCCGGCCGCCTTCAGCACGTCGACAAAGCGCGTGCCATCCTCTTTTTGCTGGCGGATGGTTTCGTCGCTGAGGATGGCGCCGCTGATGCTGTCGCCCAGGCCGGGCGCGCTGACGATCAGGTCGCGATAGTCGCGCCGCGCCTCGACGGTCTGGGGAATGCCCAGCTTGGCGAAGCGCTTGTTGCAGGTGGAATTGCTTTCATCCATCGCCAACAACCCCTTGTCGCCGGCGACCATGGCCTTGGCGGTGTTGCTCAGTTCTTGCGTATTCATCGGCTGTTCTCCATTGTGCGGTGACGCGTCGAATTGCCTGGCTTGCCATGGAGGCAGACCACGGCAAGCGGGCCTCAGCTTACTGGATTTGCCTGTGGCGTGCTTGGTCAATCGAATCGGCCCAGGAGCGCGTTATTGCATGGATCAATCCAGGCGGCGATGCCGCCGAGGGAAGTGGATGACCAGTCGAAATTGGCGATGATTTCTCCCAGTTCGCCGCGGCCGTTCAAGAAAGGCTGGCGCGCCTGTGCCGGGCCATTCCCTGTTACCGACCTGCCGCCGGCGTTCAGCGCGGCAGGTCGACGATTTCGCGGGCCATGCGGTCTTGCCGGTCGTAAAAGTCCTTGGTCCCGATATCGCCACTGTTACGCTCGCGTAAAGGCACCAGGTGCTCCACTTCAAACATCAATTCATCGTCGATTTCAACGTCGTCTTCACTGCCCCAGCTATTATTCATAATCGCCCTCTCATTATTGCTTGTGGAATATGAGGCTGTTTCAACGAGACCGTAGCGTAGTTTCAGCCCATACATGCAGCAATTATACTGTCTGCCTGGATGCCGCCCTACCTGGCTTTTCCGCTGCCGGTTTCCATCAGCATGCGGCTGAGCAAATACAAACGCGGCACGATACTGTCCAGCTCGGCATATTCTTCCGGCGTATGGATGCCGCCGCCGACGATGCCCAGCGCATCCAGCGTCGGCGTGCCGACCGCGGCCGACATGCTGGCGTCGGCCGCGCCGCCGGACCCTTCCAGCGTCAATTTCTTGCCCAATTCGCCATAAATGCGCTGCGCCATGACCGCCAGTCCATCGGTTGCGGCATTTTTCGGCATTGGCGGGAACCCGCGGACCAGGCTGGTGCTGACCTGGGTGTCGCCGATCAGCTTGTTTTGCGAAACCTTGGCCAAGTCTCTTTCGATCCGATCGAACTCTTCCGGTACGGCCACGCGCACGTCGGCGTAGGCCACGACATGATCCGGGATCACGTTCGTCGCCTCGCCGGTTTTCAGCACGGTGAAGTTGATGGTGGTTTGCTTGTCCGCATCGCCGAGCCTGGCCAGTTGCAGCATCTGGTGCGCCGCCTCCATCAAGGCATTGCGGCCACTGTCCGGCGCCACGCCGGCGTGCGCCGCCTTGCCTTTGATATCCACAGTCGCCTCGCCGCTGCCCTTGCGCCAGATGACCAGCCCGTCGGCGACGCGGCCCGGCTCCAGGTTCAGCGTAATGTCGTGCTCTTTCGCGAGTTTTTCGATCAGCGCGCGCGAACCGGCCGAGCCTGTTTCCTCGTTGGTATTCAGCAGCAGCGTGATGCGGCCATAGTCGTGGAAATTCATTTGCTGCAAGATCTTCAGCGCATACAGCGCCATGACAATACCGCCCTTGTCATCCATGATGCCCGGACCGTAGCCGCGCGCGCCGCTGATCCTGAACGGATGGGCCTGGGCAAAACCGTCCTTGAACACGGTGTCCATATGCGCCATCATCAGGATCCTGGCCTTGCCGCTGCCATTCCAGGTGGCGAGGATATTCCGTCCCATCGCGGGCGCGGCCGAAACGGTCTCGATATGCGCGCCCAGTTTCTTCAATTCCTCGGTGACGACCGCGCCGACCTTGTCCAGGCCGGCCGCATTCGTCGTGCCGGAATCGATATTCACCAGCCGTTCCAGCAGCTCGATGGCGCCCTGCTTCGATTGCTGCGCGGATTCGAGCAACTTCTGCTCGGGTGCGGCATGGGCCAGGGAGCTTGCAAACAACAGGGCCAAGCCGGAAACGAGGCAAGAAAGGCGGCGGCGCGTGGGATAAAACGTCATCTGGCGGTGTCCTTTGAACGAGTATGAAATCCGGGAGTTATCGGGAATTTTTCCGATGGGAATATTACCTGATATTGCCTAAGCGTTACTGTTTAAGTTTTACGGCATCACCCTTTCGGGTGAGCGTTTTCGGGTGAGTGTTAATTGACGGGCGTCAGCAGTGCTTGCCCGGCGAAATACGCTTTCAGGTTGTCCACCACCAACTGGCCCATCGCATGGCGGGTCTCGACCGTCAGGCTGCCGATATGCGGCATCAGGATGACGTTGTCGAGCGCGCGCAGGGCCGGCGGTACGTTCGGCTCGTCGGCAAAGACGTCGAGCGCGGCGGCGCCCAGACTTCCTTCCCGCAAGGCGGCGATCAGGGCGTTTTCATCGACCAGCGAGCCGCGCGCGATATTCACCAGCGTGCCTCCGGGGCCGAGCGCCGCCAGCACTTCCGCGTCGACGCTGTTGCGCGTTTCCGGCACGCCCGGCGCGGCGATGATCAGGTAATCGCTTTCCTCCGCCAGGGCCAGCAGGGAGGCGGCGCGCGGCACATCGGTGCCGGCGATCGCCCGCGGCTGGTAGTAGCGCGCGAGCACGCCGAAGGCGGCCAGGCGCGAGGCGATGGCCTGGCCGATGCGGCCGAAACCGAAAATGCCCGCCACCTTGCCGCGCAGGGCGGACGCCGGCGCGATCGGCAAGCGCTTTTCCCAGTCGCCGCGGCGCACGTACAGGTCCATCGCCGGAATCCGCCGCACCATCGCCAGCAGCAGCGTGACGGCCATGTCGGCGACGTCGTCGGTCAGCACGCCGGGCGTGTTGCTGACCTTGATGCCGCGCGCGCGGGTGATGTCAAAGGGGATGGCGTCGACGCCGACGCCGTTGACGGCGATGATTTCAAGCTTGGGCAGCGCCGCCGCCAGTTGCCCTGAAATACCCATCTGGCCCGGGGTGACGACGCCGCGCACATTCGCGGCAATGGCGGCGATGAAGGCGGCTTGCTCAGCCGCCGGCACCGACCAGGCGTGGTGGCAAGTGAAGTGCTGTTCCAGTTGCTGCATGACGGAGGGGGATGGGCTGGCCGCCCGGACGAGAATTTCTGGTTTCATTATTGCCGGTTTCCTTATGCTGTCGCTGCATGGTGTTGGGTCGCGTGGTGTCGCATTGTGTCAGTCTGGCGCCGGACAGAACCGAAGAGTAACGCCGCCCCTGTCCGCGCGACCGCCAACTTAGCATATTTTCACGCGACCGGCCGG
>DASYLQ010000284.1:0-6793 GCA_036009485.1 Janthinobacterium sp. | reverse complement strand
CCAATTCCATCCCCCGCTGACCGGCGCCTTCCGGCCGGTCGGCAACACCGACAGCGAACAGGCCTTCTGCTTCATCCTGCAGCAATTGCGCGCGCGCTTCGGCGACCAGGCGCCGGCCCTGCCGCTGTTGCGCAGCGCGCTGGGCGAACTGGTGCGCGCAGTGGCCGCGCACGGCACCTTCAACCTGATGCTGTCGGACGGCTCGGCACTGTTCGCCCATTGCTCCACCAGCCTGTATTACGTAGTGCGCGAATACCCCTTCGTCACCGCCCAGCTGTCGGACGACGACGTCAGCGTCGATTTTTCCCAAGTCACCACGCCGAACGACCGCGTCGCCGTTATCGTCACCCAGCCGCTTACCAGCAACGAGACCTGGACCGCATTTGCGCCCGGCGAACTGAGATTATTTGTCGACGGAAAACCGCAGTAGCGTGGAATTGCATAATTTGTCCACGACAAGTAAAAGTATTGCTGTCAGAATATCAGGCAGCATTCCTCCATTACCTTAAATGCGGTAGAGTATTGTCAATATTGAACCATGACATGCGTCAGATCCGTCGCAGCATGTCACTTGACTAGAATGATAAAGATTTAATGATCGATATTTCCAGCAACGACATTACCCCCAAGCCTTTGCGCGTGCGCGAATTTTATTTGGGACGCCAACCGATCCTGGACCGTAACCAAGCCTTGTTTGGTTATGAGTTGCTTTTTCGCAACGCTCCTGTGGGACCGGCCAATATCGTCAGCGACCTGTCGGCGACAGCGGCGGTGATCGCCCACGCCTCGCAACTGGGCATGGAAAAAGTCATCGGCGATGCCTTCGGATTCGTGAATGTCGATGCCGACGTGCTGATGAGCGATATCTTCGTGTTCTTGCCGCGCGAAAAAGTGGTGCTGGAAATCGTCGAATCGATGAAGGTCACGCCGGAAATCTATACGCGCATGACGGAATTGGTCGGCCATGGTTTCACGTTTGCGCTGGAAAACGTCGTGTCCGACTCGAACCAGGTGCAGGAATTGATGCCGCTGGTCGAATACGTCAAAATGGATATGCGCGACATGTCCCTGGCCGAACTGGGCAAGCTGGCGCCGCGCTTCAAGCAGGAAAAGAAAAAGCTGGTGGCCGAGAAAGTCGAGACCCGCGAAGAATTCAAGAACGGGCTCGATCTCGGCTTCGACTATTTTCAGGGTTATTATTTCGCCAAGCCGGCCATCATGACCGGCAAGAAGCTGTCGCCGTCGCAACTGGCGGTCATGGAACTGATGACCCTGGTCACCTCCGATGCCGACAATACCGAAATCGAACACGCCATCAAGCGCGACGTTTCGTTGGCGCTCAACCTGCTGCGCCTGGTGAACACCCCGGCCGTCGGCGCGCGCCAGCGTATCGATTCGCTGAGCCAGGCCGTGGCGGTCCTGGGCCGGCGCCAGTTGCAGCGCTGGCTGCAGATCATGCTGTACGCCGAGCCAAGCAAGCGCGGCCATAGCATGACGCCGCTGCTGATGCTGGCGACCACCCGCGGCCGCCTGCTTGAATTGCTGGCCCAAAAGCTGCGTCCAAACCAGGCGCATGTAGCCGACGTCGCTTTCACGGTCGGCATCATGTCGCTGATGGATACCCTGTTTGGCGTGTCGATGTCGGAAATCCTCAAGCAAATCCACGTCATCGACGACGTGTCGGAAGCCTTGCTGAGCCGTACCGGCTTCTTCGGCGACCTGTTGCGCCTGGCCGAATGCATAGAACGCATCGAAGACCTGGAAGACCAGATCGTCCCGACCCTGCGCGAACTGGCGATGTCGACCGAAGAACTGGTCGAGCTGGAAATGGCAGCATTCGAGTGGAGCGACAACGTGGTCCGCTACGCCGTCTGAAAGGGGAGCTCGATAAACCTACTGCGCAGCCCGCTCTCGCGTTTCCGTTGCTCGCTGTGCCCCGGCACAGCTCCGCTACTCGACGCGATATCGGGCTTGCTCGCTACGGTTTCTCGAGTCCCCCGTGAGTTTGGTGGTGGGCTCCCGATTAGATCGTACTGGTTGCTGTTCTGTAATTAAAAACCGGCGCCGCATTATGCGACGCCGGTTTGCGTTTGGGCCTCTGTTTTTAGCTTCAGGTGGCCGTGCCGGCGCCGGGCCAGTGTTTGTGCAGTTCCGGATCGGTGCGCAGTTCCCACAGAGCCAGGACGACGATGGCAATGCCGACGATGAGTTCGTTCCACATGGCGCGCTGGTCCGTCACGCGCAATACCCACGGTGAAATCGCCACCCAGATGCCGACCAGCAGATTCACCACCACCGCCCAGAAATAGGTTTTGTAGAGGTCGAACGCCGCCAGCGCCGCGACGATGATCCCCGAAATGATTGCATTCATCATTTGCGGCGATCCGCCCGGATAGGCGAACACCCAAGGTGACACGATCAGCCATAAACCAAGCACCAGTATCAGTTGGTCTTGCCACCGCCTTGTCGATTGAATTGCTGCCATATTTGCCTCCTTCTAGTCGCACGCCAAGCTGCGGAACGCAAGAAGCCATCCGCCGGCGTATGAGTTTAGTGGGGAAAATTGATTAAAAGTTCACAGACCAGGCCGCTGAAACGGCGCGATCAGGAAAGGTTGGGCGCCAGCCAGCGCTCCATCTCATCCTTGCCGACGCCGCGGCGTTGCGCCATGTCGTACAACTGGTCTTCGCCGATCTTGCCGACCACGAAATACTTCGATTCGGGATGGGCGAAATAAAAGCCCGACACGGCCGCGCCGGGGAACATGGCGAACGATTCGGTCAGTTGCATGCCGATCTCTTCCGCCTGCAAGACCTTGAACATCTCGGCCTTGACCGTGTGTTCGGGGCAGGCCGGATAGCCGGGCGCGGGACGGATGCCGGCATATTTTTCAGCGATCATGTCGTCGTTGCCGAGGGTCTCGTCGGGCGCATAACCCCACAGGTCCTTGCGCACGCGCTCGTGCAAATGCTCGGCGAAGGCTTCGGCCAGGCGGTCCGCCAGCGACTTGAGCATGATGGACGAATAATCGTCGTGGGCGTCCTCGAAGCGCTTCTCGTATTTCTCGATGCCGAGGCCGGCCGTGACGGCGAACATGCCGATGTAATCCTTCAGACCGGACGGTTTGCCGGCGACGAATTTGGGGGCGATGAAATCGGCCAGGCACTGGTTCGGCCGCTGCACCTTGTTGCCGTCGGCATCGTCGACGACCGGCTTGACGCCCTGCTGGCGCAAGCCGTAATAGGTGAAGGCGACGGTGCTGCGCGTCTCGTCGGTATACACCTCGATATCGTCGTCGTTGACGCTGTTGGCCGGCAGCAGGGCGATGACGCCGTTCGCCGTCAGCCAGCGGCCGTCGATGACTTTCTTCAACAGCGCCTGGCCTTCTTCGTAGACCTTGCTGGCCGCCTCGCCGACCACCTCGTCGTGCAGGATGGCCGGGAAGGGGCCGGCCAGGTCCCAGGTCTGGAAGAACGGGCCCCAGTCGATATACTGCGCCAGGGTCGCCAGGTCGACGTTTTTAAACACGCGGCGGCCGATGAATTTCGGTTTCACGGGGGCCGACGGGCCGTCGAAGGCCAAATGCATCTTGTTGGCGCGCGCTGCCGCCAGCGCCAGGATGGGCAGGGCTTTTTTATTCGCGTGCTGGGCGCGGATGCGCGCGTAATCGGCCTCGATCTCTTCGATATATTTGTCGCGCGCCTCCGGCGTCAGCAGCGACTGCGCCACCGAGACCGAACGCGAGGCGTCCGGCACGTACACCACCGGGCCTTCGTAATTGTGGGCGATCTTCACCGCCGTGTGGGCGCGGCTGGTGGTGGCGCCGCCGATCAGCAGCGGGATCTTCATCATGCGGAAATGCGGATCGCGCTGCATCTCCTTGGCCACATGGGCCATCTCTTCCAGCGAAGGCGTGATCAGGCCGGACAAGCCGATGATGTCGGCGTTCTCCACCTTGGCGCGCGCCAGGATTTCGGAACAGGGCACCATCACGCCCAGGTTCACCACCTCGAAGTTATTGCATTGCAAGACCACGGTGACGATATTCTTGCCGATGTCGTGGACGTCGCCCTTCACCGTCGCCATGATGATCTTGCCCTTCGGCTTGGCGACGATGCCGGTGCGCTTTTCCTCCAGCAGCTTTTCTTCCTCGATGTAGGGGATCAGGTGGGCCACCGCCTGCTTCATCACGCGCGCCGACTTGACCACCTGCGGCAAGAACATCTTGCCTTGGCCGAACAGGTCGCCGACGACGTTCATGCCATCCATCAGCGGGCCTTCGATGACGTGGATCGGACGGCCGCCGTTGTGCAGCAATTGCTGGCGCGCCTCTTCGGTATCGTCGACGATGTATTGGGTGATGCCGTGCACCAGCGCGTGCGACAGGCGCTGCTGCACCGTGCCTTCGCGCCAGGCCAGGTTTTGCACCTCGGCCTTGCCGCCGGCCTTGAGCGTGCCGGCGATCTCGATCATGCGCTCGGTGGCGTCCTCGCGCCGGTTCAGCACGACGTCCTCGACGCGCTCGCGCAATTCGGGGTCGAGGTCGTCGTAGACGCCGACCATGCCGGCGTTGACGATGCCCATGGTCATGCCGGCCTTGATCGCGTGGTACAGGAAGACGGTGTGGATCGCCTCGCGCGCCGGGTCGTTGCCGCGGAAGCTGAAGGAGACGTTCGAGACGCCGCCCGAGATTTTCGCGTGCGCCAGGTTTTCCTTGATCCAGCGGGTGGCGTTGATGAAGTCCACCGCATAGTTGTTGTGCTCTTCGATGCCGGTGGCGATGGCGAAGATGTTCGGGTCGAAGATGATGTCTTCCGGCGGGAAATCGACGGCTTCGGTCAGCAGCTTGTAGGCGCGGGCGCAAATTTCTGTCTTGCGCTCGAAGGTGTCGGCCTGCCCTTTTTCGTCGAAGGCCATGACGATGACGGCGGCGCCGTAGCGCCGGCACAGCGTCGCCTGGCGCAGGAACTCGGCCTCGCCTTCCTTCATCGAGATCGAGTTCACCACCGCCTTGCCCTGCACGCATTTCAGGCCGGCTTCGATGACCGACCATTTCGACGAGTCGATCATGATGGGCACGCGCGAAATGTCCGGCTCGGAAGCGATCAGGTTGAGGAAGCGCGTCATCGCCGCCTGCGAATCGAGCATGGCCTCGTCCATGTTGATGTCGATGACCTGAGCCCCGTTTTCCACCTGCTGGCGCGCCACGCTCAGGGCTTCGTCGTACTGCTCGTTGAGGATCATGCGCGCAAAGGCTTTCGAGCCGGTGACGTTGGTGCGCTCGCCAACGTTGACGAACAGCGATGCATCGTTGACGGTGAACGGCTCCAGGCCGGACAGGCGCAGGTCGTGCGTGGCCGGCGGCACCGCGCGCGGCGGGGCGTTCGCCAGCAGCGCCGCGATGGCCTGGATATGTTCGGGCGTGGTGCCGCAGCAGCCGCCGGCGATGTTGACGAAGCCGCTGTCGGCGAATTCGCGCAGCAGCGACGAGGTATCGGCCGGCAGTTCGTCGAAGCCGGTGTCGCTCATCGGGTTGGGCAGGCCGGCGTTCGGGTAGATGCAGACGAAGGTGTCGGCGATCTTCGCCAGCTCTTCGGCGTAGGGGCGCATCAGCGCGGCGCCGAGGGCGCAGTTCAAGCCTATCGTCAGCGGTTTGGCGTGGCGCACCGAGTTCCAGAAGGCCGGCACGGTCTGGCCCGACAGGATGCGCCCCGACGCGTCGGTGACGGTGCCCGAGATCATGATCGGCAGGCGCACCCGCTCCGGGTGCCGCTCGAAATACAGGTCGATGGCGAACAGCGCCGCCTTGCAGTTGAGGGTGTCGAAAATGGTCTCGACCAGCAGCACGTCGGCGCCGCCGTCGACCAGGCCGCGGGTCTGTTCCAGGTAGGCCGCGACCAGTTGGTCGAAGCTGACGTTGCGCGCCGCCGGGTCGTTGACGTCGGGCGAGATCGAGGCGGTCTTCGGCGTCGGGCCGAGCGCGCCGGCGACGAAACGCGGCTGCTCCGGCGTCGAATATTTGTCGCAGGCGGCGCGCGCCAGCCTGGCCGCGCCGACGTTCATTTCATACACCAGTTCCGCCATGTGGTAGTCGTCCTGGGCGATGCTGGTGGCGCCGAAGGTATTCGTCTCGATCAGGTCGGCGCCGGCGGCCAGGTAGCGCTCGTGGATTTCCTGGATGATGTGCGGCTGGGTCAGCGTCAGCAATTCATTGTTGCCCTTGACGAAAAGCTCGCGGGCGCCGCTGCCCGCGGGGGCGGCGAAATCGATGAAGCGGCCGTTCGGCCCGCCGCGATAGGCTTCCTCGTCGAGCTTGTACTGCTGGATGATCGTGCCCATCGCGCCGTCCAGGATCATGATCCGGCGCGACAGGATGGCGCGCAACTGGGCTTCGGTCTGGGACATGGACGGGTTCACGGTATCGGTCATCGTTGTGCTTTCAGTGCTTTCAATAGGCAATTCGGGGCCGCGGCGAGGGACTTTCGCCGGGCTTAAAATTATACGGCATCGGGCTGCTTTGTTTTAGGCAAACCCTGGCGCAGCCGCCGAGACGGGGATGAATGCCGGCATTGCTGCAAAAAACGCACAAATCCTGCGCGTGCCGGCCTCGCCGGGGAACTTGCACGATGGCGCGCATGTCCATAGCCATAAGGCGCGCCGCGCCACAGCATGGATGGAGGCTGGAAATGGATGGCATTCCTGAACTGGAAGGCGAATTGTTCGAGCATTCCGATGCGACGATCACGCTCGACAAGGACATTGCGGCATGGTTCAAGGCCGAGGGTTATGACCT
>DASYLQ010000283.1:0-2913 GCA_036009485.1 Janthinobacterium sp. | reverse complement strand
CGCCTGGGTGCCGGCATTGCCCAGCGCCGGCACCAGGTCGATGCCGGCGCCTTTCGAGGCCGAGATCCAGTGCGCCCAGTGTTCGGTCTCCAGCGTAATGCCCGGCACCACGGCCAGCAGCTCCTGGTAGACCGGCAACTGGTCGGCCGCCAGGTACAGCGTCAGCGGCGTCTCGCCGGCGAAGGCGCGCAGCGTCTGCAGCGCGGCCAGCGGCTGCGAGGCCATGCTCAGGCCCATGCCTTCGGCCGGCGCCAGGCGCAGCGTCAGCTCCAGGCCGACGTCGTCGGTTTCGATGGCCGCCGCGGCGCCGCCGGGCGGCAGCGGCAGGCACAATTGCGCCGGCAGCGCGGCGATGCTGCGCGCACCCTGGGCCAGCAAGGTCTTCACCAGCGTTTCCAGCCAGGCTTTCTGCACCACCGCCACCGTGCGCATGCCGTCGCCGTCCTGGGTGGCGGCAGCCGCCAGCGCATTGTCGCCCGGCTCGCCGAGGATCTGTTCTTCCACCAGGTTGGGCAGCGCCGCGCGCAGGCGCGCCGGCGACAGCGGCGGCATCTTGACGCGCAACAGCGTGACGTCGGCCGCGCCCAGCAGCAGCACCACGCGCCGCGCCGAAGCCACCAGGTCGGTCAAGCTGGCCAGCGCGGCCGCGCCTTGTTGCAGCAGGTTGCCGCCGTCGCCGGCCAGGGCGAAGCGGCATGGCGGCGCGGCGCCGCCGCTGGCGCCGTCGACGCTGGCCTTGGCCGGATGGCGAATATAAAGAGTCGTCAAAGGTTCTCGCTTTCGTTGTAACGCCGTCGTTTTAGTTTTCCCGGATCGACAACAGCGTCGTCGTCATCTGGCTGTCGGTCTGGCGTTGGATCAGTGCCTGGGCGTCGAGTTCGGCGCGGTCCAGCAAGATATGGCTGGTGACCAGGAAATAAGTACTCGTCACGCCAATCTGCACGCCGGCGCTCACCGGCCGGTCGACGCCAAGCTGCGTCGTGAAATCGCTGACGAGCCGGTACGATGTCTGCTTGCGCCGGGCCGCGATCGCCGTCGCTTCGGCCAGCGAAAAACCCGGCACCAGCGCCGCCAGCACCTGCGGCGACGCGGTGTTGAGGTTCAGCGCCGTCGCCGTCGTCTGCACCGGCAAGACCGTCACGTAATCGCGCAACTGCTCGACGCTCTGCGACGTAAAGCCCGGCACCGACAGCAAATCGTCGACCTGCGTAAACTGCATCGGCTGGCTGCCGTCCGAGCCCGACGCCGGCGCCGTCGTGCCGGCGCTGGCCGTCGTGCCGGTGGTGGCGGTCGTCGTCGTTCCAGTCGTCGTCGTTCCAGTCGTCGTCGTTCCCCCCGGCACCGAGGTACCGTCGGGCGGCAACTCCTGCGCCTGCTGGGTGTTCGCAATCGCCTGGGCCGTCGCCTGCGCCAGGCCCGGATCCAGCTGCAAATTCGTCAGCAAGCGGCCAAACATGGCCACCTGGTCCTTATTGATGTTCTTGCCAATCGACAAATTGGCCAGATTGTAACGCGCCTGGGCGTCGCTGATCTGCCCCGACAGCGTGGCATTGTAATTATCGCCGTCGACGCGCTCGCGCTCGACGTAATCGTCGAGCCGGGTTTCGGCCAGCGGCGTGGCCCAGATGCCGTCCAGCGTGACGGGAGAGCCGGGACCGGTGCTGATGCCATCCTGGCGCAGGATCAGGCGGGCCCAGTCCAGGGCGCCGCGCAAGATCCACTTGGTCTGCAAATGCAGGCGCTGGTTTTCCATCGAGCGCACCTGCACCTGCTGTTGCCAGAACAGGCTGGTGACGATGGTGATCGCCAGCGCCGTCAGCAGCAGCGCGGTGATGATGGCGACGCCGCGCTGGCGCCGCCGCGGCATGATCCGCCCGCGCCGTCCGCTCATACGGCCCCCAGCAGGAAAATCTTGACCAGGCCGGCCGCTTCGCCGCGCAAGCGCAGCGTCACTTCCATGCCGGTCGGCACATTCGCCGACAACTGCTGCTGCGCCGCCGCCGGGATAGGAAGCGGAATCTGGACCGGCACCGAACCGGGCGCCGTCACGCTGGTATCGACGGACGCCGAACTCCAGCCCTGGCCCTGCCAGAGGCGCACCGCCATGCTGTCGATGCCGGTCTGCAGCACCACCTGCGGCGAGGGATCGGTATCGCTGAGCGCCGACTGCCACATGCCGTCCAGCTGGCCCAGGTCGCGCGTGGCGATCGATTCGCGCCGCGACAGCACGCCGTCGACCAGGCGGTAAGACACCACCTGCACCCGGGTCGCCTCGTTGTCGGCGAAGACGGTGCGCACCAGGGTCAGGCGGTTGCTGTCGGTCGCCAGGTTCTTGCTCTGGTTGAGCAGCGTGGCGTCGGCCAGGTGTTCCAGGTCGCTCTGCATCTGGGCGAACGCCAGTTGCATGCCGCGGCTTTGCTCCAGCTGCCGCGTCAGGATGGTGCGCGAACGGGTGATGCCGTCCAGGCCGCGCCAGCCCAGCACGGCGACGATGGCCAGGATGGTGATCGCCACCAGCAGTTCGACCAGTGTAAACCCGCGGCGGCGGCGCGCATGCGTCCTCATTGCTGCAGCACCAGTTGCACCAGCTTGATGATCTGCCGCTCGGGCGTCTGCGCCTCGTGCACGCCGACCTCGACCCGGCGCAGGCGCGGATTCGGACTGACGATCACTTCCTCGTCGCAGACCAGTTGCAAATCGCCCTGTGGGCAATCGAAGGAATGCTTGCCGATGTTGGGGAACTCCTTGTTCAGGCGGATTTGCACCAGGCGGTTTTCAGCCGACCAGGTGGCCATCATCGCGGCCCGCAAGCCATTGCTGTTTTGCGTCAGGCTGCCGACCGCGCGCAGCGAAGCGCCCAGCGCGGTGACGACGATGGCCAGCGCCACCAGCACTTCGAGCAGCGTGAAACCG
>DASYLQ010000282.1:0-2882 GCA_036009485.1 Janthinobacterium sp. | reverse complement strand
TGGGCGCCGTCACCATAGGCCCCAACAATTTCACCCAGCAGGGACAGGGACCGGCGGCGTATTCGCGCGGCGACGCCCAAATCGTCAGTACGCAATTCCCCCCCTTCCCCGTCGGTGCGACCAGCACGCAGGCGGTGAATGCGGCCGAATCGTATGTGCCGGCCAGCGGCACCGCCGACGCCTCCGGCCGGAATGGCTCGACCACGGGATTCTCGGTCAACTTCGTGGTCGGTTCGCCGACCGCGACGATCGCCTTCAATTTCCTTGCCGATCCCTATATGCAAGTCTTTCTCAGCGCGCTGGCCGGCCCCGGCTCGGCCTCGGCCGCCAACCTGGTCGTCACCTTCACCATCACCAATGCCGCCGGCGTCACCGTGTTCAACTGGGCGCCGGACGGCCTGCTCGGCTCCGGCATCACCGGCGGCACCGAAACGGCCGACGGCGCCAACCTGAACATCAATCTGTCGACGAATACCCTGACCGCCGGCACGCTGTTCACCTACGACCCCACCGCTTGCGGCGCCATCACCGGCACCGGCGTTTCCACCGCCTGCGGCGCAGCTTTTGCGGCCCTGAGCACCCCGCTGACGGCCGGCGGCTATACGCTGACGCTGAATGCCGTGGAAAGCACCGACATCGTCATTACCCAACAAGTGCCGGAACCGGGCACCCTGGCCTTGCTGGGGCTGGGGCTGGCCGGCCTGTGCCTGGGCAGCCGCCGCAAGCTGTAAATCGCGGCGCAGCGAGCGGGGCCGAAGGGCGGAAACCTTTTCCGCCTTTTTTTACACCCGGATTCTTTACCTTCCACCTAGGCTTGTCGCTTGCTTGGCGCCGCTTCGGCCTGCCCGCCGCGGCGCAACAGGCGCGCCGGGATGCCGCCCCAGACTTCGCCGGCGCCGATGGCCGTGTCCTTGATGACGACGGCGCCGGCGGAAACGATGGCGCCGTCGCCGATGACGACGCCGGCCATTACCACCGCCATCGCGCCTATCGTCACATTGGCGCCTATCCGCACCGCCTTCAACTCAAGCTTGTTGCCTTCGATGACGTGGGCAAAAATGACCGCATCGTGGCCGATGATGGTATTGCCGCCGATCCGGGTCAGCGGCGGGTCGAGCAAGACGCCGGCGCTATAGGTATTGCTGCCGAGATGGGCGCCCAGTCCCAGGTAGACCAGGCGCAGCAGCGGCACCGGAATGAAGTGGGTGCGGATCAGGGAATTGAACAGCAAGAGATAAAACAGGATATTCACATTGGCAACGAACTCCTCCGGCGTGCCCTCGTCCACCGCCCCTTCCGTCAGCGGCATGAAAAACAGGAAAGCCCGGTAGATCAGGAAGGCATACAGGTAAATCAGCAAGATGGCGGCGGCAACCAGGATCAGGCCCCTGAAATCGCCGACCGGCAAGATGGCGGAAAAAAGATAGGTATTGCCTAGCGCCAAGCCGAGTATCAGGGCCAGCAATAACAGGAAAAAGGCAATCTGCCCGGGTTTAATTTCTCTCACGACACACCTCCTGTCTGGACAGCGATATTCCCTTCCCGCGTTTCCATGCTGGCGCCTGCACGCAACTACCTGCACACAACTCAAGCGCCGCCGGACACCATCAACTCCTCCAAGGGCCGCCGCATCGAGCGCGCCCTGGCCGCCTTGCCGGCGCCGATGCGGCCCATGAACACGGCGCGCCTGGCATGTTCTTCGCCGAGCAGCGCCGCGCATTCCCGCGCCAGCAGACGGGCCTGTTCCTGCATGCCGGCGGCGCCGGAAAACACCCTGCCCTCGCGCACATAGCGGGAAAAAATCAGCGGCGTCAATTCCGGCTGCAATTGCAGTTCCAGCGCGGTCGCCGTCAGCCAGAAGCGCTGAATGGCGCGACCGGCCGCGACATAATCGTCGACCGCTGTGGCCGGACTGTCCGCCAGAATGACGAAATGCGCCGCGCAGGCCAGGCCGGGAATCAAGTCCATCTGCAGCCGCGGCGCGACGGTGCCGGCCAGGTAGCGGTTGAAAAACTCGACCCGCGACCAGCGCTGCATGATCCAGCGCATCAGTTTGGCCGTCAGCGCATCGACGCCGAGGGCCTGGTCGGGGATGCGGTCTGCGCTGAAACGGGCATTCCATTCGATGACGGCGCGGTGCACCTGGTGCGCCTCGGGCATGGTCAGGCGCAGCCTGGCGTTGCGGAACATCAGCCGCGCCGCCGCCCAGCGCCGCCCGGCGCCTTCCAGCCACAGCATGTCATAGCCGGGTGGCAAGGCGGCCGCCAGCGCCGTCTTTTCCGCGCCGGTCAGGGCGCGCGTGCTCAGCGGGCGGCGCTGCACGCTGCGCTGGCGGATAAAGCCGGCCAGCGCGTCGCTGGCCGGCAGCGGCGCCGGCTCGAAGACGACGTCGAAGGTCGGCTGGGTATCCGGCAAGCCCTGGCGCCGGCTGACCCGCATTTGCAGTGTGTGCGTACTGGCGGCGATCGCCATCGTCTCCAGCAAGGCGCCGAGCGAGATCTGGCTGGGGTGCCCGTCCAGGTCGTAGACGCAATGGTCGCGAGTGTCGAAACCGTGCACGACCACGCGGCGCTCGTCGGCGATCTCGAAACGCCAGGGCTGGGTATTGTCGCCGCTGGGCGCCCAGCGCGCCAGGTCGAGGATGGACTCGATAATATGTTCTTCGGCCATGCTCAGCTCCCCGCCGCCGCGCGCCGCCGCTTTACCAGCATCATCGCCAGGCGCTGCAGCGGATGGCGGTTGCCGCCGGGCCGCCAGGTGCGCACCAGCTTGTTGCGATAGGCGTCGAAATGCAGGCCGTAGGGCGCCGCATACACCTTGCCGCGCCCGAGCAGTACCTTCAGCGCCTCGGTGGCGGCGACGCCGGCGCATAGCTGGCAAGC
>DASYLQ010000281.1:0-1751 GCA_036009485.1 Janthinobacterium sp. | reverse complement strand
ACGGGATCACGCCCTTGATCAGCTTCGACGGCCAGGCATCGGCATGGGCCGTTCCGGGCATCAGCGCGGCGGGCACCAGCACGGCCACCAGCGCGCAGGCCGCGATAAGCCGTTTTGCGACCGTGGACCGTGGAAAGTATCTGTTCATCGATCGCTCCATTCGGGCGCCGCCATCTGCGGCACTATCCTCGCCCCGAAAGGGTGCAATTCCTATTCCAAATCGGCCCTTTGGAAGCTGTCATGCGGTGGTCATGACGTCGCACGAACCGACATGCGCAGCCGGTGCAGGTTTTCAACGGAACAACTCGCGCCTGCGACCCCCTTGCCCCCTCTCCGGCCTTGAAAGCGTCAAGAAAACCCATCAAATTGCGCGCGTTGCAGGCAAGGCACGCGAAAGATGCCCTCGCCTGCCGGTAATGCAACTCAACCCGGATAAGTCATTGACGATAGCCCAAGGAATGAAGCGCCTGGGGATGCCGATTGCGGCGCTCCTGGGCGTGGCGGTGATCGTCTTGTTGGCCATGTCCTGGCTGCTCAACCGCGATGCGCTGCGCCAGGCCGTGGAAAACCAGATCCGCGCCGTCACCGGCCTCGATCTCGTGGTCAACGGCCGTGTCGATATTTCGGTCTTTCCCGGCAGCTATGTCTCGTTCCACGACGTCAGGCTGAAAGGCGGCGGCGAAATCGATCCGGCGCTGTCGGTCGACGTGCTGACGGCGAACCTGCGGCTGCTGCCACTGCTGACGCAGCACTTCGAAATTGCCGACATGATCATGCTGCGGCCGCATATCCGCGTGGTGCGCGACGCCAGCGGCGAGAGCAACTGGACGCCGTTTATCGAATCCATCGCGAAAACGATGAAGCCGGATGCCGACCATCCGTTGTCGTTTTCGGAGATCCGGATCCAGGACGGCGTGCTGAACTACCAGGACCCGCACAACAGCGAGAACCTCGACGACATCGACCTGTCACTGGCATGGCCGTCGATCTCGCGCTCTTTCGCGGCCACCGGACAATTCGACTGGCGCGGCGAGCGCGTCGACGGCAGCATCAGCATCAGCGATTTCATCGCCGCCCTGTCAGGCGATCGCTCCGGGCTCAAGGCGCGCATGGTCAGCGCGCCGATCAAGGTCGCGTTCGACGGCACCGTGGCCAACCGCGCCAGCATGATGCTGGAAGGCACGCTGACCGCGGACAGCCTGTCGCTGCGCAACGCGCTGCGCTGGGCCGGACAGGCACCGCCCGGCAATGGCGGCTTCGGCCGCTTCGCGCTGAGGGCCCGCGCCAGCCTCGTCGGCGCTTCCGTCGCGCTCACCAACGTCAATGTCGAACTCGACGGCAATGCCGCCGAGGGCGTGATGACCTACAGCAACAACGGCCGCCAGACCCTGCAGGCCACGCTGGCGGCGGGCTCGCTGGACTTCACGCCCTATGTGTCCACCGTGCGCCTGCTGGCCTCCGGCGCCCGCGACTGGAACCGGCAGTTGTTCGACCTCAATGCGATGTCGTCCACCGATCTGGACATGCGGCTGTCGGCAGCCAAGGTCACCGTCGGCTCGTCGGTGCTCGGCCGCACGGCGCTGGGCGCCAACCTGCGCGGCGGTACGCTGGCGCTTTCAGTCGGCGAAGCGCAGGTCTATGGCGGCATCGCCCGCGGGTCATTCAATATCGGCCATTCCGACGCGGTCGCCGACGTCAAGGCGCAGTTCCAGTTCAACGATGTCGACCTGCAGGCCTGCGCCGCCGACCTG
>DASYLQ010000280.1:0-1741 GCA_036009485.1 Janthinobacterium sp. | reverse complement strand
TCGGCAAAACCGTTGAAGCAGGTCAGCCGCTCGTCCTCTTCCTTCTTGAAACGGCAATCCGCGACACCCTTCGCGGCCGGCGCCTTGGGATTGGGCTTGGGCGCAAAGACCGCATCGTAACAATCGAGCCGGCCCTTGGATCCATCGTCGATGTCGAGGCAGGCCTGCAGCCGCTTGGCGATGGATTGCGGCGGGCCTTTCGGCTTTGAAGTGGCGGCCGCCGGCTTGGCAGCGGCAGCAGCCGGCTTCGCAGTTGCATCGCGCGGCTTGATCTGGACCAGCGGCTTGCCTCCGACCGTCGGCGGCGGGCCGGCTTGAGCCAAAGCGGCGGCCGAATACAGCACCATGACGAGCGCGAGGATGATTCTCATGTCACTTCACTTCGGGTTTTGGTTGCCGGTGCAGGGCCTGCGGATTCGTTCCGGCCGGAGAAAAGCACGCGGCGAAAATCTTGTCGACTCGCCGGGATAGGCTGGGTTCAGGCCGCCGCCAGCGCCGCCGGTCGCGGCCTGGTCAGGGTGACCACGATCACCGCCAGCGCGATGAACGCCGCCGCGACATATCCCGCCTCATGCAGCAGGTCGCGGGAGAACAGGATGCCGCCGATCGCGGATCCCAAGGCCTGGCCGATATAGAGCACCGAAGTATTGAGCGACACCGAGGCTGACGCAGCGCCGGCGCGGCATTAACCAGCCGGACTTGCTGCATCGAATTGGTCGAGGCAAATCCCAGGCCCCAGACCGCGATCGCGCAGGCCATCAAAGGGTAGTTGCCGGCACTGACCGCCCATCCGCCGACGCCGGTCAGCATCAGCATCGTGAACAGCAGTGAGGTTTTGTAGGCGCCCCAGGAATCGACGATGCGGGTCGCGATCGCAATGCCGATAAAGCCGAACACGCCATAGAGTGCAAACACCAGCCCGACGCCATCAGGTCCGGCCTGCGTCAGCTTGGTCAGCAGCGGCCCGAGAAACGTGAACACCACGAACTGGCCGGACATCTGCAGCGTCGTGACCAGCAGCAGCAACACGATCATGCGGTTGCGGCCGACATCGGCCCAGGTCTTGAGATCCACGGGCGCACCGACCAGGCCGCCCGGCAGGCGCCATACCAGCAACAGGAAACTGACAAGACCGATCGCGCCGATGCCGCCATAGGCCGCGCGCCAGCCGTAGCGGCTGGCGATGAAGGTGATCAGCGGCAGACCGACCGCCGCCGCCAGCGACCAGCCGAGAAAGATATAGGCGATGGTGCTGCCGCGCTTTTCAAGTGGCACGATCAACGCGGCTGTACCGGCGGCCTGCGGCGTATAGATTACGCCGATCGCCAGCATGATCAGGCGGATCACCAGCAGGCTGGCATAATCGGGCGCAAAAGCGGAAGCGAGGTTGGTGAGCGGCAGTGCCGCCAGTGTCGCCGTGAGCAGGGTACGGCGCTCGATCCGGCTGGTCAGCCACGCCGTCAGCGGCGAGCCGATGCACAGCACGATGGCGCCGAAGGTGATCAGCAGTCCGGCGTCGCGAATCGTCACATTCAGATCGGACGCCAACTCAGTAAGCATGCCCGCCGGCGCCAGCACCGAACACCCCGTGACGATGTTGCCGAGCATCAAAGCGGTCGGCGCAAAACGCCGTTCGACATGGGTGGGGACCGGCACATGCTTCATCGGCCTGCATGTAGGCCACGGCCTGCGCAAAGGAAAGGACACGGCGCCAGACTATTTCTCATCGCTGGCATGAGAT